>JAHIKR010000307.1 GCA_018897415.1 Pseudomonadota bacterium | reverse complement strand
ATGCCTGCAGAAGGGCCGTCCTTTGGTATGGCTCCTTCAGGAACATGTATATGAATATCATACTTCTTATAAAACTCATTATCAATCATAAGTCTATCAGCGCGTGAACGGACATAGCTCACGGCAGCCTGGGCGGATTCTTTCATTACATCCCCCAGTTTGCCGGTCATGATAAGCTCACCTTTGCCAGGCATGATCAAAGTTTCAATACAAAGCAGATCACCACCCGCTTGCGTCCAGGCAAGTCCTGTAACTATACCTATCTGGTCCTTTTCTTCAACCTGACCGTGTTTGAAGCGAGGAGCCCCCAAGTATTTTTGTATAGATTTTTCTGTTATATTAAATGAGTTCTTATCTTTATCTTTAACAACTTTACGGGAAATCTTGCGACATATGGAAGCGATCTCACGCTCTAAATTCCTTACGCCGGCTTCACGAGTATATAGTCTTATAATTGAATAAACTGAGTTTTCAGAAAACCGTATGTTCTTACCCTCAAGCCCATTCATTTTTATCTGCTTAGTTATAAGGAAATCCCTGGCTATATGATATTTTTCATACTCTGTATAACCTGGCAGGCGAATAATTTCCATCCTGTCTTGAAGTGGAAGAGGTATTTCCGGCAAGGTATTTGCCGTTGTGATAAAAAGGATATCAGTTAGATCGTAATCCACATCTAAATAATGATCATTAAAGCTAAAGTTCTGTTCTGGATCAAGTACTTCAAGAAGAGCGGCTGAAGGATCGCCACGGAAATCCATACTCATCTTATCCACTTCATCGAGACAAAATACCGGATTATTAACACCGATCTTTTTTAGGGACTGGATGATTTTGCCGGGCATTGCTCCTATATAAGTACGCCTGTGTCCGCGAATTTCCGCCTCATCCCTGACTCCTCCTAGTGAAAGGCGAATAAATTTTCTTCCTGTAGCTCTTGCAACAGATTTGGCAAGCGAAGTCTTCCCAACACCAGGAGGGCCGGCAAAACAAAGTATAGGGCCGCGTACCTTTTTGACAAGTGACTGGACCGCAAGGTATTCAAGTATACGTTCTTTTGGTTTCTCAAGACCGTAATGATCTTCATTTAGAATTTTTTCAGCTTCATCAAGGTTATTTCGCACTCTGCTGCGGTCAAACCAGGGAAGACTTATCATCAATTCAATATAGTTTCGAACAACAGTTGCTTCAGCCGACATTGGGGTCATCATCTTGAGCTTTTTGAACTCTTGCCTTGCTTTAGCTGCTGCCTCTTTAGACATTTTCTTCCGTTTGATCTGTTTTTCAAGCTCTTTGAGTTCGTCACTTGGGGCTTCTTCAGCTCCCATCTCCTTTTTTATAGCCCGCATCTGCTCATTCAAATAATAACTCTTCTGAGTTTTCTCCATCTGCTCCTTTACGCTGGATTTTATCCTCTTATCCATGTTGAAAATATCTATTTCCATTTTTATCAGACTAAGAAGAATAGAAAGCCGCTTGCTAGGAGAAAAGGTTTCAAGAAGACGCTGTTTATCCTCAATTTTGAATGAAAAATGAGCAGCCGCAGTATCTGCCAACCGAGATGGATTGGATATGGCAGCAATATTGCCCAAAAGCTCTTTCGAAATATTCTTTGTCAAATTGGCATATTCCTCAAAGCTCTCAATAACAGCTCGGCTAAGCGCAACACCTTCTGCAACTTGGATTTCCAGCTCGACTACCGGCTCGACCTCCACGCTGAAAAAGTCTTTATCCTGAATAAAGCGCTTTATGCATCCCCTTGACTTTCCTTCAACAAGAGCCTTTACCGTGCCATCAGGGAGCTTAAGCAGTTGAAGCACTTTCCCAAAAACACCAATAGAATTAATATCCTTTTCTCGAGGACTATCAACCCCTACCTTTTTCTGTGAGGCAAGAAAAATATTCTTGTCTTTATTCATTGCATCGGTAAGCGCATTTATAGACTTTGTTCGTCCAACAAAAAGAGGAGCTACCATATGAGGGAAAACCACAATATCCCTTAAAGGTAAAAGCGGGAGCTTTTGTTTTGGCTGATCCGGCATGTCATCTTTGAATATTTTTGGTAAATTTATCATTATTAATACAACTATCTTATATTATAACGGTTCACAGTTCACGGTTCACAGTTGGTTGCCTTGATCTCTTCATTGCTCTCTAACCCTGAACCGTTACGAAAAATCTATGCCTGTTTCTTTGTCTGCTCATACAACAGGATCGGGTCTTCCTTATTCAGCACAACATCTTCACCTATTACACACTCCTTTACATTTTCTAAAGAAGGAATTTCAAACATAATATCTAACATGCAGTTCTCCAGTATTGCGCGAAGTCCTCTTGCGCCAGATTTTCGTTTCGAGGCCTCCATGGCGATAGCCGCAAGAGCACTGTCTGTAAATCTTAGATTTACGCCTTCAATCTCAAAAAGTTTTTTAAACTGCTTGATCAAAGCATTCTTTGGCTCTTTTAGTATTCTAATAAGCGCAACCTCATTTAACTCATCTAGCGTAGCAACTACCGGCAAACGACCGACAAATTCCGGAATAAGACCAAATTTTACAAGGTCCTCAGGTTGAACCATTCTAAGAATATCTCCAATACTTTTCTCTTCCTGCTTGAGAATTTTTGCGCCAAAACCCATAACTTTTGAGCCGAGCCGCTGCTGGATTATCCGTTCAAGGCTGGTAAAAGTCCCACCGCAAATAAAAAGTATGTTCGAAGTATCAACCTTAACAAAATCCTGCTGGGGATGCTTTCTTCCACCTTTAGGCGGAACACTTGCAGTAGTCCCCTCTATAATCTTTAATAATGCCTGCTGAACCCCTTCCCCTGAAACATCACGTGTAATAGAAGGATTGTCAGATTTTCGTGCAATCTTGTCAATTTCATCAATATAAACGATTCCTCGCTTGGCCTTCTCAACATCATAATCGGCATTTTGGAGTAACGAAAGGATAATGTTCTCAACATCTTCACCGACATATCCTGCTTCTGTGAGGCTTGTGGCATCTGCTATTGTAAAAGGAACATTAAGAAATCTGGCAAGTGTCTGTGCAAGCAAAGTCTTTCCACAGCCGGTAGGCCCTATCAGAAGAATATTGCTTTTCTGGATTTCAATATCTCCTGTTCCAACCGAAGAATCCAGCCTTTTATAGTGATTGTGAACAGCAACAGAAAGAACCTTTTTTGCAGTATCCTGTTCAATTACATAATCATCAAGCATCGTTGTAATCTCTTTAGGAGTTAGGATCCGCTCGACCTCTCCTGTGGCTTTTTCGCTTTCCTCATCAATAATTTCGCTACAAAGCTGAATGCACTCATCGCATATATATACCGCCGGTCCAGCAATCAACTTGGTAACTTCCTTCTGATTTTTGCCGCAAAATGAACAGAAAAGATTATCGTTCATGTCCCCTTTTTTTGCCATTTTACGCCTCCGTATTTTCTAAATGGTCAAGGTCATCCCTGTTAGTTATTACGTTATCTATGAGTCCGTATTTCTTTGCCTCATTGCCTGCCATGAAAAAATCCCGGTCTGTATCAAGTTGTATTTGTTCAAGGTCCTTGCCTGTATGGTATGCTAATATTCTATTCAGGGTATCCTTCATGTGAAGGATTTCTTTTGCCTGGATTGCGATATCTGAGGCCTGCCCCTGAAAACCGCCCATAGGCTGGTGGATTAAAATCCGCGAGTTAGGCAGGGAATAACGTTTTCCTTTTGTACCGGCGGTAAGTAAAAGTGCGCCCATACTGGCAGCCTGTCCCACACATACTGTTGCAATATCAGGTTTAATGTACTGCATGGTATCATATACTGCCAAACCGGATGTAACTAATCCTCCTGGAGAGTTTATATAAAAATTTATGTCCTTATCAGGGTCTTCTGATTCAAGAAAAAGGAGCTGCGCAATTAAAAGATTTGCGATCTCATCATT
>JAHIKR010000306.1 GCA_018897415.1 Pseudomonadota bacterium | reverse complement strand
AGCCAGGGAATCAGTCTACTAATCTGTAGACACGGTCTGGGCCAGGGTTTCGAGTTTCGGATTTCGACCTGCCCGCAATGCCTGTGCTGGGATTCATCGCGGTCACGAAAAGTATAATGTTGCATGGCAGGCGGGTATTCGAATTTTGTCTGAACATGACTTTCCGTTCAGGCACTATTTAAGCATAATACATGCCATTAAGTTTCATTTGATATAAACATAGTATATTCAAGCAGTTAGAAAAGATGGTGTTGACATATACTATTGGCTGGAGTGTAAGGTTAGAAAAATTTCTAATTATTTTTAGAAAAATTTCTATATTTAATCTTCATCCCCGCCTGCCGTCGGCGGCCAGGGCTTTCTAACCTTGAGGCGTGAACCCTGGAACTTTGAACCTGATTAGTTAAGTTTATTTCTTCGGTAACGGAAGGTGTGATAGTTTATATTTAAAAGTTTTGCTGCTTTGCTTTCATTGCCCCCAGTCATCTTGAGAGCTTCTTCGATATAAAATTTTTCTAAAGAATTTTGAACAGATGAAAAATCAATACCGGCAGGTGTAATGGGGGGAAAACATGGCATATTGCTGTCCGACCTGGCAATTTCTCTACTATTAACCCCTTCTATTCCAAGATCTTGGACTGTCAGCTTTGGCCCCTTTCCGGCAAGCACCCCTCTTTCAATAAGATTTTTCAGCTCACGCACATTGCCCACCCAGTTGTATTCCTTCAAGACCTTTTCCGCCTCTGAATCAATACCTGTAAATGTTTTGTGGAATTTTTTGCTGAATTCGTATAAGAAATGCTTTGCAAGAGGGATGATATCTTTAGGGCGTTCATTCAGCGAAGGTATCTGCACCTTGATAACTCCCAGCCGGAAATAGAGGTCTTTTCTAAGCAGGCCGTTATCTATCAATTTTTTTAAGTCTTTGTTTGTGGCAGAGACCACTCTTGTTTGAATTTTAAGTTTTTTTGTGCTGCCTATTCTGTAAAATTCACCATGTTCAAGAAAACGGAGGAGTTTTGCCTGTGCGTCCAGACTCAAGTCACCCACCTCGTCGAGGAAAAGGGTGCCGTTTTCCGCTTCTTCAATTAATCCCTTTTTGCCGGATATGCTGGCTCCGCTAAACGCTCCTTTTTCATAACCAAACAACTCGCTTTCAATAAGTTCTTTTGGAATGGCCGCACAATTTACGGTAATCATGGGGCCGTTAAAGTTGGGGCTTCTGGCATGTATGGCGCTTGCAATGAGTTCTTTGCCTGTACCTGTTTCTCCCAGAATAAGAATAGGCGTGTCCGGACTTTTTGCTACCGTTTCTATAAACTCCACCACATCTTGAATGGCATTGCTTTCTCCTATGAAACAAGGGAGGTTTTCCTTGAAATATTTATCCTGAAGAACTTTAACTTCTTTTCTAAGCCTGATAGTTTCCAGCGCATTGCTGATAATTATTGCTAACTCGTCCATGTGAATGGGTTTCACCACATAATCATAGGCCCCAAGTTTCATGGCAGAGATTACAGTTTTGATATTTTCATAGGCAGTTATCATTATGACCAGAATTTCGGGGCAAAGCTTTTTGATTTCGCATAAAGCTTGAATGCCATTAATGCCCGGAAGTCCGATATCAAGAAGAATAAGGTCTGGCGGACTGCTTTTTATGGCTTCTATTGCGGTTTCGGCTGTGGGAAAAGCATTTACCTGGTAGTCAGATTCAAAAGCCATAGTTATCCCTTCTCTTATGACATGTTCATCGTCGACTATATATATGGAGTATGAAATCATCTCTGTTTTTTTCTTCTTTCCAGCGGGAGTTCAATCTTAAATTCAGCCCCGCCCCATTTACTGTCAAACACACCCAGAGATCCACCGTGGTCTGTAATTATTCTGTGGCAGATGCTGAGCCCAATTCCTGAGCTGTCGTTTTTAGTAGTAAAAAATGGATCAAATATTCTGTCTTTAAGGCTGGAAGGCACACCCGGTCCTGAGTCTGCAACACTTATAAAAATACGGTTATCTTCTATGTATGTTTGTATTATTATTTTTTTGTTTCCATCCATATTTTTCATTGCTTCAGCAGCATTGGTCATCAGGTTTAAAATTGCCTGTTCGATAAAATGTGGATCAAAATAAAATTGTGGTAAATTCTTAGATAAGGTTTTTTCGATTTTAATATCGCTTTTTTGAAAGGTGGCAGAGGAAAGATTTATTGCCTCTTCAACGGGATGATTGATTTCCGACAGCAATAGCCTGGGTTCGCTTGGTTTGGAAAAGTCCATGACTCTTTTAATAACGGATTCAATCTTATTTGAGGCTGATTTTAGCTGTTCTATTATTGTTTTAACCTTTTCCGGGCTGTCTGTTTTGTCATAGATTTTTTCCAGCGTGTTTAAATAAATATTAATGCCTGAAAGCGGGTTTCTTATTTCATGAGCAATGCCCGCGGTAACACGCCCGAGAGAAGTCATTTTATCCTTTATCTTTAAAAGACGTTCCATTTCCTTGGATCGAGTAACGTCCATCATATTGAACAATATTGCTTCCTTACCTAAATATTCTATAAGACTGATTCTGCAGCATACCCATTTTCTATCGAGCTTATTATCTGATTTTCCAAGGGGATAAAACCTGAAGCTTATATCAAGAGTCCGCACTTCTCCCGAAACTATCTTCTGATAGTTTTGCTTAACCATCTCAACATCATCAGGATGTATGCCTTTGAAATCCATAAGCTTGAAGGAACGTGAAAGGCGGCTGAAATGTCTTTTCTGTTCAGGATTATTATAAACAATTTCTGAGTCTTGTAGAATAAAAATGCCGGTAAGTGAATTTTCAACCAAGTCCCGGAACCTTTTTTCGCTTTCACGCAATGCTTCCTCAGTTTTCTTGCGCTCTATAATTCTTCCGAGTCGTTCTGCAATAACATTAATAAGCTCTTTTTCTTCATTAAGGAAAGATTCCTTATAACAGACTTCAAAGGTTCCTCTTGATTTGCCATATACAACAATATCACTTGTCTGTTTCCAGATACTCTCTTTAAAGTTTTTTGTTTTATAAATTTGATCTTCAAGAATTATGCGTGCAGAGGTGATTTCCGGATATCGCGAGGAGGGAGGTATTAGATCAATTGTCCCTTGAAGTATCTCGTTAACTGTAATATTATTCTTTACAACCAGGCTGGAAAATGCATAGAGGCAATCCAGTTCCTTTGCTCTCTTTCTAATTGAATTCCCTGAATTGCTCTTGTGCATTGTCTTTTTTAATGACATTTTATCACCAGTGAGCTTCAGTATTTATTGAGATGTTACTTATTATAGTCTTAAGTTTTCGAAAAGTTAAGATATAATGAAGATATTAAAACTTCAACACCATTTTTTGGGCTATCGTGCTAATAAAGGATAGTAACCGTTTACGGTTAAAATGCTTCAGTCGTTGCATAGTTCATTGAAAAAACTGTAAATCGACAACCGTGAACTGTTACTATCAAACATGCTTCAATCATTACAAAATTCATTAAAAAAAAACCGTGAACCGTGAACCGTTACAAAGGATATTAATAAATGGCTAAAGAAAATGATGTAGTACTGGTATACTTTGAAGACAAGCCGCTTATTTTTGCCATTTATTAATATCCTTTGTAACGGTTCACGGTTCACGGTTTTT
>JAHIKR010000305.1 GCA_018897415.1 Pseudomonadota bacterium | reverse complement strand
CCGCATTATCCATCATTCACATATTTTTATGATGGGTGGAGAAAGCTATCGGCTGAAACAAAAAATCAACTTAAACTAAGTGCCGAGGGGTGGGTCAGTTTTATTGTCCGCTACTGGGTCAGTTTTATTGTCCATTGACAAACCGATCTTAACCAAACCCGGCATAAGTTCGTTAGTCAAAACATAGATGGTGCCCTCCCGCACTTTGGAATGTGTCATTTCGATCTGTGACTGCTTATTTATATAATCCGAACGTTCCTTTAGAAGTTTCTGGTAATCATATTTCTGTTCTTCTTGTTCTTCCCGTTTCGCTATATCGTTTAGTTGACTTACTAAAGCATTTAAGACCTCTTGTGCTTCGCGTCGCTTTTTATCAAGATTATCTATGATCTTTACAATCTGTGCAGGAGCTTTCTGATAGTTATAATCATGCATCTTATCCATGTCTTTATCGTTGCTGCGAAGCAAATCATTAGGCAATGACTCAAGCCTATCAATGAACTGCCACTTCTCTTGGAAGTTTTTGGTTTTGTCGAATTGTCCCTCATTTACCATGTCGATGAAGCGATTAATATGCCTCTGAACAGGTGCTAACATTGGCCCATAATATTCAATATAAAAACGAATACTGATGGAGGCATCGATAGATTGAGATTGTAAAGCCTTGCGTATCTTATCCTTTTCATTATCATAGGATTCACCAAATTTTTTGTTTAGCCATTCTTCTGTATATTCCCAGTCCTCCAACACATCTAACTTTTTGACCTGTGCTTTTGTTTTCATTTCTTCGACCTCAAAATTTGCGTTTGCATTTAACGATGAAATATCTTTATCTTTTTCCCCATCGCGCTCATTTATAAGGTTATCTGGATTCGAAAAATATTCGAATACCCAATCAACTCTCATATCATTCTTTATTCTCTCCACAGTTTTTATATCAACATCAAACGGTATCTCTGGTAAAATTTTCTCCGGCAACTGGTTTCCATAAAACGGTGTGTCCGTTATTTTCAAATTGTATGCAATCACCATCAAATTCTCCAAAGACAAAACATCTTGAATATTATATGCCAACAAGGTTTCTAGTGCCTTTTCATTTCTATTTTTTTTGTAATCGTACCAAAGCAAGGGTGCGAAAAAACCATCGATATCTTTTAGATCTCCCCTGTCAATTTCCAACTGAGCTTCGCAACTTTTCAGGCCGCCCTTGTAACCTAAGCTCCCAAGAATATATCTCAAATCAATATGGGCGTGATTTAATTTAATGTTAAAATAGCTTTCAATAAACGGGACGTCAAAACATTTTCCGTTGTACGTTACAATGACATTGTATTTGTCGATTTGGTTAAGAAAATCGTCAAGGTTATGACCATTGACATAGTAGTTTATTGAATTGCCGTCATATAGAGCAATAGTCGTTATTTCATTTCCCCATCTTTCCAATCCGGTTGTTTCAATATCCAGATAAACAGCTGAGTTTCTGAATTCAGGGAAAAACCGCCATTGGAGGTTGGCAGGTAATAGATCTGAAAAATAATTTGGGTTATTAGATTCAATATTCTGATAAGATTCTTCAAGGTATGCGGCAATAGTATCTCTCTTGGATTTAGATAAACGAATTGAGGAATTTGGCGTGAAATCATCCCAACTGTGAACTCCTGATTCCCAAAACTGCCGTTCAGTAATGATCCCAATACCGGGGATATGGAGAAATGTGTTTTTAAGCATTAAAAATTCTTACGTTTATAAAAGAATTCGAAAATTTGATTCACGCTTCAAAGTGATCTACAATATTTTCTTTAGAAAGTTGTTTATCAATATAGAAAGCACGATTAAACTCAGCCCAATTGACCTCCTGTTCTAAAATATGCCTAAACATTATATTTAACATAACTGCCGAAATTTCTTCAAGCAATGGAGTTGGTATTGATAGCACAGGGACATTGCAGACAAAAAAGGTTGGTCGCTGCCCCTCTTGTTGTAGTCGCACATTGCATCTATAAGCAATGAATGATAGGCTTTCACTTCCCTTTTTAAGGTAATTGCTATTTCGTTTACAAATAATTTCGGGATTGATTACAAAATAAATTTTGCCAAAACGAGTTCCACCATCCTTAATAAATTTTATAGCAGAAGCAAGTTTTTCTTCTATTATGTCGGGATAATCCTTCTGGTTAAAGTAATCCCTGATATACTTTTCGTTTAACGGAATGATGCCATTCTCATAATATGATTTAATATCAGTTGGGCGGCAAGCGTGGTAGGCGCGTAAGTACATTCTACGATCAAGTATTTTATTTGCTAAAGACTCCGCTATAGATGGAGTGTAGTTATATAATCTGTATATGTAATCCTCTATCTGCGAAGCGTCAGCATAAAGCTTAATTTCCGGGCGTTTTTTCTTTAGGAAATCAATGAGTTTATCCATAACACCATTTTTCTGAGAAGTGTCATACAAAACAGATTTAAGGAGATGATATATAGTGCATTCCCAGGAAAAATATTGATTTACTATAATAAGCTCTTTAGGCATACATTTTCCTGCTGCTTTGATTCCCGTGATATCTACTCGTTCAATCAAGGCTACGAAACTTATGGATAGAGTGTGAAGATATCTTGCCTTATGTTGTGAGTCTACCTATCCAATCGAAATATTTGGAAATATTTACCAGGGCCTTAGAAGTTGATATTTGATGTGATAACATTAGGTTACAAAGACTCACAACATAACTCAAAATCATCTCGCAACATAATCATAGTTTGCCTGGGTACCTCTGCGGTCGGACTTTAGAGAATAAAAAGCTTCCTTAAAGGCCACAATAGCAGAGTAGCTTTCTTTCTTTTCCTCAGGCGTTCAGAATTCACGATAATTACTTTTCCTTTCGCTCTGAGGCCCTTGCAAGCAGGGCTTTAAGGCCACAGTAGGGTAATGATTGTTCTTCTATGAAAAATTACCTTCTGCAGATCATTAACAGAATATCAAGAATGGAAACAAATTTAAAGGGAATTAGAAGAATTATATGGATTTTTAATATTTTCTGGGAATAAGATAAAAAGAACTATATGAAGAGAATTAAATTCTCACAGCATAATTAAACTGACAACATAACTTGCCAAGATGCACGTAAGTCAAACGGACAAATGCGTTACAGATAGAATTTGCATATCACAAGTATTAAAGGGTTTCAATTTGTTATGTGAGTAGCAGCTATGCTGCGTAAGAGACCATCAATATGTGTTTGTAGCAGATATATTACTTATTTTAGAATTTAAGTCAGGGCGTTTGCTTGTTGAAAAATACATAGGGGGAAAAGCTCGGCTATCTCATTAACTTTTTATTGCCTGTTGTCACGGAAAGTCTCATATGGGTTAGGTTTCTTTATAATTAATATCAAAGCCTATGGGGTATCATCAGGACCTGTCATAGACAAAAGAATAAAAAAAATAGAAACATATCCTGTCAAAAGTGCCCACCAAGAACCACCAACAATGAGTTTGTATGTCCAAAAAATAAAACCAATAAGGCCACCTAGAATAAAAAGCCAATTTATAAAGAGTTCTGTGCTTGAATAAACATATTTTTTTGAATTTGTTGGGGTTTCATGCTTTTTTCGGAAAAATATATTGGATGGTAATATGTGAATAGCTTGTGGTGAGTAGAATTGCTCTAATTTTGTTTCTACACTCTTTTTTATAGAGGCATAGTAAATATTTCCTTCCTCAATGGAATTTAAAATGTCTAATTCTTTCTTCAATATATCAAACCTTAAAGATTTAAGTTTGGCTCTGCTGAGAATCATACCTGGGACTAGTATGACAAGGCCTGCAATTTTTAACGCGATTGATAAATTAAATTCCATTTCGTAACAAAGTATGCGTGTTGAGTTGAGTTATTATTTGTTTACCTAACCCAGCTGCCGCGATAAGCTGTCGGCTGAAAGAACAAGGTTAGGGATTTTTATACTTCCTTTTACTACACAACTTTAAAATCATCCGGGAATGGAGATGCGTTCATAACAAGATTTTCTGGTGTTCCACTCGAGGGTAAGTAATTTATATCAGGGGAAAGAAGGTCATCGGTAGACCGCGATTCAGTTAGATAAGTATAAACCTCTTTTCTATACTGTTGATCTGTGTATTTCTGCCACCGATCCGACGTAATAATAAATTTTTCACGTTCATCACCAACATTATTAAAATGAGCTTGAGTATAATCAACCACAGTGTTGCGAACTTCCCTTGCAAGCTCAATAGCATCGGTAAGGGTCTTTTCGAAAAGAAGTGCCGAACTAAATTGTAATGCTTCCCAAATCCCTAAGGCAACAACCACAACTTTAATGATTTTATTGGCTGATTTTCCAGCAAGGACGATAAAGTTTTTTACTCTTCCAATCAGTGTCAGTGACGTCACACCCCAAGCAATAATATCCCTTTTTGTGATATCAGTGTTTTTAATGATAATATTATCTTCAGAGAGATCAGACTGTGATAAGATATTAAATTCATCCTGTATAATTTTTCTAATTTCATTTTCATCCATAATATTAACGCTGCTAATCACCAGTGTAAAAGGCTACCATAGAATTTAACAAATATAAAACAATCGTTAACCCCCAAATTTCCAAATTTCCTTATTCAAATAAGGCTATTTTATTTAGACTTGCACATAAATCATTATATTCCTTCCATGTCCCTTCTTTATTTGGAGGATTTGGAGCAGGCTTGCTCTTTATTACTCTTAAGGGTGAAGCGTTTAAAATGTTTTCAAACAAGTAGTCCACTCGATGATCAGGTATGTTTTTAGGCTTTTTGTCAATGGAAAGGCTCTCTCCTGATTTTGTTTTCCAAACTAATTTTTCGTTCGTATTTTCATGCCTAATTCCATGTGAAGTGTCATCCCTTGTAATTCGTATTAAAAAAAATGGTCCGTCAGGCATAATACCTTCATTATCAATAAAACATGGTGGGGTGGAAGAAAGCGTTGAGGCCAAAACAACTGCATATTTAAAGGATTGGCCTATATTTCTTGCTATTCCGCCAGGTACAGAAGCGTTCCAATCTATTCGGCAGAAGTTGCCTGATTTGACTATCTTGGAACATTCCTGATAAAAAGAACTTTCACACCATTTTGGATTTGTTTTCATTCTTGTTTTTAAGCCAGTCATAGCGTTGCTCAGAAATAACTTGAAACCAACGACTCGTAGGCCAAAAAGAAGACCCTAAGCCAGGTTCAGCAAAACCGAAACCCAGTTTACTCATTTCCCCAATATCATTTTTTATTCCAATTAATAAAAAAGGTCTTTTTTTCTTCCATAAAGGTGCTAATAATCCGGTGAGAATTACACGGGTTACTGTCAAGGATTCTTTAGTCTCCATAGAAATATCTACCATATCTTCATAGGAAATACTAAAAATCTTTTTATTCCAAACATTAGAGAAAATAATCCTTTTATCTGTGATTACCATATCACCATTTTCGGAATGAGGACCAAAAGGTGGGTGTCCCCCTAAATAATGAACTCCCAATGTTTGTTTATGAATGGTCTTCTCATCGTTAGATATAGAGGATTGAGTATGCTCCTCCAGTTCTTTTCTGTTTTTTAGGTATGCTGGAACAACTATAATTAAATATATACAAATCACAATAAAGCAACCAATAAAAAACACTATCCACCCATAATTGTAAGAATATATCATTTTCGTTAGCCTCCGTTTATAGATCTGCAATGAAATTACTTTATCAATCAGGTTGGGTTTGATTAGATACAGTTCTTTCCAAAGGTTTACACGCTCTAGTTTTATTTCATAATATTATAAAATTTACCTATATTCTTAATTATAGATAGCTTGCCACTATGCAATTCAAGAATCCAATAAATTTCATGCAGCTAACATTTGCATATCACAATTATTAAAGCGTTTCAAAATCTCAGTGGCTTTCCCGTTAATGCAATAAACTGATTTCTGCATTTCCAGCTTTTGACGAACATGGCCATGGGTTCTCAGCTCCAATACTTTTACAGCGTGCTTTAGAAAACATCACCCTGGTG
>JAHIKR010000304.1 GCA_018897415.1 Pseudomonadota bacterium | reverse complement strand
TGCGCGATTGGAGCCTTTCGGCATATTAATTATATTTTTTCTTCTTATGACAGATTCTTTAAATAAGATTATTTCTCTTATTATAACCCCGTTGATCAATTTTTTGCTGGGGAAATAGGTAAAGGTTCACGGTTCACGGTTCAAAGGTTCAGGGTTTTCAGTAAACAAACCGACTGTGGTCGAGCTTCAGGTGTGATCAAATTCAAAGCAGGAAACTGTTTGAGCATATTAGATATCGTTAAGAAAGAACCTTCTTGGATTTTGTCATTGTTTGTTAAGGACTTGTTGAACTGATATTATTGTTTTCATTCGTGGCGAGTTCTTTATTTATGATATCTTATATGTGAGTTTTTCATGGTTTTAATTTGATTATACCTGAAGCGAACAGATTTTTGAAAATCGCTATAGTTTTCTATACGAATTGGAGATGTTAGAACGAATTGGAGATGTTAATGAGTCAAAAAAAACGTATTTTAAGCGGAATGCGGGCGACAGGACCGCTTCACCTCGGCAATCTGCATGGTGCTCTCTCAAACTGGATTGAATTACAGGAACAATACGATTGTTTTTTCTTCATTGCAGACTGGCACGCATTAACCAGTGACTATGAGGACACGAGTTCTATCGCTGCAAATGTAAGAAATATGATGATAGACTGGCTGAGTGTCGGGTTATCGCCGGAGAAATGCACTTTGTTTGTCCAGTCACATATAAAAGAACACGCAGAACTTTTTCTTATTCTTTCCATGATAACTCCGGTGCCGTGGCTTGAGCGAAATCCAACCTACAAGGAGCAGATTGTGCAGTTGAGCAGCAAGGACCTTTCCACCTTTGGTTTTCTAGGTTACCCGGTGCTGCAGGCAGCGGATATCATAATCTATAAGGCATTTGGCGTGCCGGTTGGAGTGGATCAGGTTCCCCATGTTGAGATTACACGTGAAATCGCCCGGCGCTTCAACTATTTATACGGTGAAGTCTTTCCCGAACCCGAAGCCATTTTAACCAAAACGCCTAAAATACTTGGTCTTGATCGCCGCAAAATGAGCAAGAGTTACAATAATGCCATTTACCTGTTTGACAAGCCTGATGATATAAGCTCCAAGGTATCAAGAATGATTACCGATCCCCAGCGGGCAAGAAAGAGCGATCCCGGCAACCCCGATGTATGCAATGTTTTTGAATTTCACAAGCTGTACAGCGACAAAGAGACAGTGGATGATGTAAATAAAGAATGCCGCACTGCCGGTATAGGTTGCGTTGAATGCAAGAAGATGATGTCCAAAAATCTCATCAAAGCTCTTGAACCTATTCGCGAAAAAAGAAATAATTATGAAGGTAAACCCGAACTTCTTGACGAAATTATTTTGGAAGGAAGCAGAAAGGCTAGAAAAATTGCGAAACAGACTATGGAAGAGGTTAGATCGGCGATTAAAGTATAAGTAACCGTTCAGGGTTCAAAGGTTCACGGTTCACGGTTAACAGTTTACAGTTAACGGTTGATCAAAACATATCAGCCAGAGGCTCAGTTGTGAGAACTCAACTTTATATTTCATGTGAGGTTAAGCTGTTTTCTGAAAAAAAATTAAAAAACTAATTCAAGAATTGAGATCGATATCAAATATGCTGGAATTATTAAAAGATTCATTAAAAAAACCGTGAACCGTGAACCGTGAACCGTTACTTAACAATTAAGTTGCTTTTATGTTGGAAGAATCTTACAGAGTATCGCTGGATAATATATTTGAAGGCCCGATGGATCTTCTTGTTCATCTTATCAAGAAAAATGAGGTGGATATATACGACATTCCGATTGCTCTGATCACAGACCAGTATCTTGGCTACCTGGAATTGATGAAGTCTTTGAACATAGACCTTGCCGGCGATTTTATATTGATGGCTGCGACTCTGGCCCAGATAAAGTCAAGGATGCTTCTTCCGGTGCATGAGGGTGAAGACGAAGAAGATCCACGTGTGGAAATCACAGGGCCTATTCTTGAATACCTCCAGATGAAGTCTGCTGCCGAGCAGTTAGCCGGAAGAAATCTGCTTGGAGACAGTACTTTTATCAGACAGTCCGACATAAAAGATTTTTTATCAGACCAGGATGATGAAGTCATAATTGTAGGCCTTTTTGAGCTTATTGACGCATTTCAGAAAATACTTAAAAATATATCCGAAGATCAGAGATTAGAAATCACTGCCGACAGGATGTCTATAAAAGACAAGATTTCCAATCTGGTTGATATATTTGAAGAGAAAGGTTCGATAACCTTTGAGGAACTGTTTTCTGCAGATGTGCTAAAAAGTGATGTTATACTGACTTTTCTTGCCATACTGGAAATGGTAAAACTCTGCCTGGTCCGGATTGTCCAGCATACCCAGTCAGGTGTTATCAGGCTCTTTTATTTATAATGGATACAGGTGGATAGACTGAAGACTGAAGGCTTAGGAACAAACCATGCCTGATTGAACCAAAGATCGTTGAAA
Organism: Pseudomonadota bacterium; assembly: GCA_018897415.1. Taxonomy (GTDB): domain Bacteria; phylum Desulfobacterota; class Desulfobacteria; order Desulfobacterales; family ETH-SRB1; genus B13-G4. The sequence continues at coordinate 14,047 of JAHIKR010000304.1, read as the reverse complement.
CCGAAAAGGTCTTGAATGGTTTAATTCGAGCATTGCGAGATGATTGATATGCTTCAGCCTTCAGCCTTTAACCTTCAGCCTAAAAAACTATAATGGAAGACATAAAGAACATTATTGAAAGTTTGCTGTTTGTTGCCGAAGATCCGCTTACAATAGACAGCATCAAAAAAGTGCTTGATTCCACTGACTCTAATGTGATCCGTAACGTTCTGAATGAACTTTCAATAGAGTATGAAGCCCGCAAAGGCGGGTTTTTTTTGCGCGAGGTCGCAGGAGGATACCAGATCCGCACCCGGCCTGAATACAGCCAGTGGATAAGACGCCTGTTAAGACCGAATCCTTTCCGCCTGAGCAACGCTTCTCTTGAAACGCTTGCCATTGTTGCCTACAAACAGCCAGTTATACGAAGTGACATTGAACACATAAGGGGTGTTGACTGCGGGGGAATTCTGCGCATGCTGCTTGAACGAAAACTGGTTCGGGTTATAGGCCGAAAGGAAATTCCGGGCCGGCCAATTATCTATGCAACTACAAAGAAGTTCCTGGAACTTTTTGAATTAAGAGACCTGAAAGACCTGCCATCCCCGAAAGAAATAGAAGAGTTGGGGAATTCTTCCTCCGAATCATTGGCCCATACAGCCTCGGATATTATTGAGCAAGCAGCGGATGAAGATTAAAAACTTCTTGACTTGACTGCTAACTTAAACAATGCAATTAGTTAGGCATCATTTTATGAGTTATTCATGAGAAACTCTGGTTAAATATAAACGGGCGGTTAACTCAGCGGGAGAGTGCTACCTTCACACGGTAGAAGTCGCTGGTTCAATCCCAGCACCGCCTACCAGCATATAAAAGGGTTTGCGACTATTTAATGTTGTAAGCCCTTTTTTTATGCACTTTATAGGCCAGCACTCCTTACAGAGATATAAATGATATGCCTTTAATGAGTAATATCTTTTTGATTTTATCGAATCTGTGACCATTTTGTGACCAGTACCTAAAAAATTGCTTTTTCCAGCCTAATTGCCGCTTCCTGATTTACAGGTTTCATAAGGTGAGCATAAACGTTCAAGGTTACTGTCGGATTTGAATGCCCTAACTGTGATTGAATGTATTTAATATTTTCACCCTGTTCAATCATAAGGCTTGCATATGTATGCCTTAGGTCATGAAATCTTAACTTTCCTATCCCTGCTTTTTCTAATGCCGGATTATAGTGTCTGTTAATCAGGTTATTATGATTTATCGGTTGCCCTGCTTCATTTGGAAAAACAAGGTCAAGGTTACATTTTGGACAAGCAAGCCTCCATTTTTTAAGTTCAGTCATCATTGTTGGCCCTAAGTCTACACGACGGTTTGAAGTCTCTGTTTTCACGTCATACCATGCCTGATTGTTAAATGTTCTTTGGATATGAATTTGATTGTTTATCGAGTCAATGTCCGTCCATTTCAGCCCTAATAATTCACCCTGGCGCGCTCCGCTCATGATTGCCAGCATGAAAAGAGTCTTATATTTCTTATTATCAACAGCATCCAGAAATGATTTGATTTCATAGGATTTTAAAATATTAATTTTCTTTTTTCCGTTTCTTCCCTGGTCTCTTGGTCTTTCAATATCCTTAATGGGATTATAGCTTATATATCTGTGTCGAACTGAATAGCTTATGATTTGACCAAAAGTAAGTAGCACTTTGCGCAGGGTCGCAATGTTCATGCTATCCTTTTGACGTTTTGCGATCCACTTTTCAATCTTGGCGGTTGTAATACGGTTGACTTTAAGTTTATTAATTTCATCAAAATGGTTTCGGGTATGGCCTTCCAATGTTGCCCAGGTTGAAGCCCGCAAGTTCAATTTTTTGTATTCTAAATAATCTTTAGCGACTTCTTCAAACGTGGGAATCTTCTTTTCAGGTAAATATGACCCCTTTGAAAGCTGGTCTTCGATTTCTCGCATCTTTTCTTTTGCCGCTTTCTTTGATGTCCCCTTTTTCAAAGTTTGTCGCTGTCGTTTACCTTGATTGTCATAGAAGTCTATGACATATCGGTCACGCCTTTTTGCTATGCATGCCATAATATCCCCTTTCTTCATAATAATAAAAGCCTGAGACATCTCCCCGGACTCGAAGGAATCCGGCCCATAGCGTCACCACTATAGGTGTCTCAGGCTTAAAGTATTTATTTGTTTGTTTCATATTCTTCAAGTTTTGGAGAGTTTTAAACTTGACTTTCTTACATGGTCTGATTTATTCTTACTTTTACTTACCTTGAAAGTCAAGGTGTTTTTTATCTTTATCTTTACTTTTACCTATTTTTTTATATATATGGAGGTATGAAAATGACTCTATCGTTTAAAGTAGATCCACAGTTGAAAGACGCACTTCTGAAACTTGCTGATAAGGAAAACCGTACACTTAGTAATTATGTTGTCACCGCCTTAATGAAACATCTTGAAAACCACGACATTGACTGGCGTAAAGAAACGCCAAAGAAATAGAGGTAAAATATTAAAGTCGGCTAAATAATAATTAGACGGTAATTTAGGTATTCTAATGGCTATATCCCGGAGTGAAGCATTTGATATCGCAAATAAATATGTAAAAACATGTCCCTTAGAAGAGGGTGTCGGAATAAGTGAAATATTATCTATAGAAGAAATCGTATGGCGTCGACCATGTATTTATAATTACTCTGATGAAAAAATGAAAAACTATTGGATTGCTTATGTGAATATTCCATCAAAAGAGATGATATCAAGTAGCACAATTCTTCTTATATCAAAGGAAACCGGTGAGATAATTTACGTTGGTAGTGCAAATGATGAAGGATAATTAAGAAAAAGTTATCTAACCTTTAAGGATTGATAAGACTTGGAAGTCCTATCTCAACCCATTGTTCAAGAAGTCCATTGTTGTATGTATGGCTGAAAAACTCGATCCAAAAGAAATTGTTTCATTTAAAGAACTCTTAATGGCTAATTCAATCCAGGTTGATGCAATAGCTCAGTTGCTTATTGAGAAAGGCTTTTTTACAAAGGAAGAGTTTTTTGCCAAGCTGAAGCAAGTACAAGGTGAATATAAAAGTAATATAAATACCGATGATTAAAATCATTGGAGAAATAAAACCTTATAGAATACTTATTTTAACACTTATAATTGTAAGTATAGGTATTCTTATTATCCAAGATTATTCAAGATTAACTAAAGACTTCTCAAAGCTAATGTCATTTCTTACAAATGCCCGCTTAAAAGCAATGCAAGATGATGTTATTTTGATCACACAATTCATGGGGAAAAATGTAATTGTTAAAGAAGGGGAAAAGGGTAATGTGTTAGGCTTCCTTAATATTTCAACACTCCATAAAATTAATTATGATACCAAGCTCGGTAAAGATACGATTGTTTTTACAGGCAGCGGTACTTCCCCTTATAATATCAGAATACATGGTGGGGATATAACGCTGAAATCCTGGTTTGGATTTAGAAAAAATATAGCTGTTAATTGCACTGGCCTTGTTACAGAGGGCTTATATCCAGAGGGGCAGGCAAACAGCTACTAATATTCTTGAGGGAAATAGTGCTAAAAAAAATCATATCAGGCGGTCAAACTGGCGTGGATCATGGCGCCCTTGATGCTGCAATAAAATATAGTTTTTCCTATGGAGGATGGATACCAAAAGGCCGTAAAACAGAATATGGAATTCTGCCTGAACAATATAAACTAAAGGAAATGCCTTCAAGTAGCTATCCAAAACGTACCGAACAAAATATAATGGATTCAGACGGCACAGTAATTATCTCACATGGGGTATTAACTGGAGGGTCAGCACTCACCATGAAACTTGCCAAAAAACATAAACGCCCATACCTTCATATAAACCTCAATGAAATCCCCGCATTTCTCGCATCATCAGAAATTAACGCCTGGATAAACGAAAATAATATTGAAATCCTCAATGTTGCAGGTTCACGGGCATCCAAAGATCAACGGATATATGAAGACACAAAATACATCATTCAGGGTGTTATATTGCTCCAGTTGGTGAATGCACGGGCAGGAGCTAATATTTCAGATTTTGATATGGATGAGTATCTGGAAAAGCTACCAGTTCCTCCGAGAACGGTTGATGAAGCAGTAGATCGGGTAATAGTGGATTTAGACTTAAGAGATAAGGTTACTATTTCCAATATGAATTTAGACGATTTGGTCAACCTCCATCCACATTTGCACGTATATTTCAAGAATGCCTTTGGCCTTTGGCCTGGAAATAAAGAACTGATAGAATCTTGTCGTTCTATATCAAAAGAGCCTGTGCATGACGAGAACGATGCAACCTCTGTAATACTTGGGGTGTTGTTTAAGAAATTGTATGAAACCCATAAGTTGCGAACTGTTAAATGAAAGCCCGTTCCGCTATTAAGATGATAGCACTGAGGAGAATCTTTTTTTACCTAATATCAGTGCTGATTCTACCCAGCCTTTCATGGGCATGGCAAGGCAAGGTTGTCGGTATCAGCGATGGTGATACTATAACCGTTTTGCATAACAACAAAGGCGAAAAAGTCCGTCTCTATGGAATCGATACACCAGAAAAACGCCAGGACTTTGGCAATAAGGCAAAACAGTTCACATCCAATATGGTCTTTGGGAAGACTGTCGAGGTTGAATCTGTGACAAAAGACCGATACGGCCGGACTGTAGGCTTGGTATATATCGATAGCTATTGTCTCAACGAGGAGCTTATCCGAACAGGTTTTGCCTGGGTGTATATCCAGTATTGCAAGAAGGCTATTTGTACCGATTGGAGCCACTTGGAGACCGCTGCAAAGGTTAATAAGACCGGATTATGGTCACACCCTAACCCGATACCGCCATGGGAGTATCGGCATGGTAAGTCTCGGGGTTCACGCACAGTCTATACAAAGCAGGCAGCTAATCAAAGCGTTGTCTATCACGGAAACGTGAAATCAAAGATGTTTCATGCGCCAGAATGCAGGTATTACAACTGTAAGAACTGTACAGCGGTCTTCAATAACAAGGAAGAAGCCATTAGGTTGGGGTATAGTCCGTGTAAGCTGTGTCAACCTTAAAATTGTGATATTCAAATACTATCTGCATAAGAATCGTCTGATTCATGAGTTGCTCTGCTGACATGCTATCTACACTGTCGGAACCGTGACCAACATGTAAAGTTTTTTCTATACTTGCATTATAGATTCAATTTTTGATATCTATGTGTCAAACAAAAGATAATTTTGGGGAAGGTGGAATCTTATGAAAAAAGCACTCGCAATTTTGACAGTTTTGTTTATTTTTAGTTCATCCTTCGCTTTTGCTGGTGGCGATCAAAATAAAAATCGGCATGATGGAGGTAATGGCCAAGGCCCCACTAATCAAGTAAGAGTAAACAAATGATTTTAAATGAGTTATCTAAAAGTAGCTTATAAAAATTAATCAAAGGCGCGGTTTGCTGCAGGGTTGTCTATTTTAAGACTGTTTCAATAATTAATGTAACAAATTGAAACGCTATAATATTGTGATATGCGAATCAAAGATACAAGAGAAATGTCTGAATCTTGGGTTGCACTGTTGCAAGGTATCAAACATCCGACTTTTTCTTAGGGAACAGCTTGGATGATGTGAAGGAAGGCAAAGCCTCGTAACTGACAATATTGTAATATACAGGATCCACTGTATTGCATTATTGAGCATTCTGTATAAAATCTGTTATGCGATATAAATGTAATGCTCAGAAAGCAATAAATGGGATAAAGGTATGGCATCTATAAACGGAGATTGGTTTCACTCAAGAAGTAGCTCAAATCTTGACGAGTTACTGACTGTAAGAACTTTAGTTCTGAAAAGCCAGAAACTTGAATACATTGGTTTTGGCTGGAGTGGCGGTAGGCACGGAAATCAAAAGATGTATCAGTTTGCAGCAGCGGGAGGAATTCAACCCTCAACAATGCAGACAAAAATCCGTGCGATGATTCGCTACGGGTTTATCAAAGATGGAAATACTTGCCCTTTGATTTGGACACGAATGGGAAGTTTGTGGAACGACCTTTACACAATAAGGAATCTCTCAGCAGCGAAACAAATTTACGAATTAACACTTTCTATTTCTCTTGCGATTTACGCCTTTAACGATACACATGCACAATTCAGCACCAACCCTGCAAACGGTGATATGCCTTTAAAGTTTTTGTTCAACAATCTTGACAATAATAATACAATTTCATTGCAAGCATTTGAAGTGCTTGTTGATGGGCACACAGCAAGAGTTGGTAACAACACATCATACTGGAAAGGTGATTTGCTAAATTCAGGACTCTTTCAAGTAACAAACGGAAATTTATTTTACACTGGTAAATACACTGCATTTGTAAATGAAATCAAAAATTTTGTTCCAAGCCCACTACTTACTGATGCTGATTGGGAAACAATAAGAGAAAATCCTTTGATTGAAATTTCACCTTTCAAGAATTCAATCCGGGAAATCTTCGAAAGCATAACTCAGGAACAAAACATTGAAGAACAAATTACAGATGGAATATTTACAGCACCGCTTGTAGATATAATTTCAGAGCAGGAAGAGGTTGCAATTCCTGAAGTAGATATTTTGAGCAACGATTTGCGTTATGCTAACAGCACAAGGAGAGTGCGTGACGCAACCTGGTCAATCAGAATAAAGAAAAAATATCGTTACATCTGTGCAGTTCCAAATTGTGATGTAATAGGGCATATTTTTGTTGAAGCCGCTCATATCAAACCTGACAATGTTGCAGACGAAGGAACTCCACATAGAGCACATATCTTAAATGGACTTTGCCTATGCAGACATTGCCACATTGCATTTGACAAAGGATATTTTTCTATGACTGATGACCACCGAATAATTACATCATCGAAATTTTCAGACATAGCAGACCAAAATTTGAAAACCGTAATTCTTTCAAGTGCCAACATAACAATAAAGTCCAGAGTTGATAATAGATTGCCATTGCCCGAGTTTATTCAATATCACAGAGCAAACAAATTCAGGAAATGAAATTAAATGCCGACAACAGAATTTGCATATAAAACATACTTTGACGAATTTGAAGTTGAGAGTTTGGTTTCAGGACCCACTATAAATTACGGTTTGTTTGAAACGGAAATTAAAGACACGCAAGCCGAACAGTTAAAAGTTTATAGTGGACTTGAAAGAGGATTACCAATGTTTAGCGGTGCTTCCTTTGGCAATCAAGTCCATTTTCAAAACGCATATCAAACCCCAGTTCAAAGATGGTTTCCGTATCGTGAGGGGTATTCAACCCGTTTAGTTAATTCTTTTATTAAAGAATTAAAAATTACAGGGTATGTTTTTGACCCATTTTCCGGTAGCGGAACAACTTTATTAGCATCACGGACTAATAATCTCAACTCGTTTGGAATAGATGTAAATCCGATTTCTGTTTTAGTTGCAACAGTTGAGAACGAGCAATACAGCAAAAGCGACATTAAATATTTATCGCTTGAAATTGACAGAATAAAATCGCTTTTAAAATCAAACGAAACATTTCAAACATCTTTTGAACTGGCAGGTAAAGTTTTTAATCAGGAAATTCTTCAATCTCTATTGCAATTAAAAAAACACATCAAAGAAATTGAAAACGAAAAAATTAAAAATCTCTCTTTTGTTGCTTGGCTTTCAATAATAGAAGGTGTTTCAAACATCAAAAAAGAAGGGAACGGCATCAAATACAAAAACAGAAAGAGAACTCCAACAGGGTACATCAATATTGATAAAGATGTTTGGGAAAAACAAACTTTTCCTGTGGACAAATTTGGTTTTGTAAAAATCAAACTCGTAAAACATCTTGAGACAATTCTATTTGACATAGTGAATAATTACGGGAACTGCGAAAAGAAGCCAAATATCTTTAAAGGAAGTTGTTTAGAGTTTGACACGCTCTTTTCAAGCGAAATTCAATTTACATTCTTTTCACCGCCATATTGCAATTGTTTTGATTATTTTGAAATTCATAAAGTAGATTTGTGGTTAGGTGATTTTGTTTCCGATAAAGAAGATTTTCGTTTGCTTCGTAATACTGGGTTCCGCTCAAACACAAATTCTTTAACCCACAAACCTATTATTTACAAGAATGAAAATCTTGAAAACCTTATTTCGTTATTTAACAACGAGAAACTATGGAACAACAAAATTCCAAATGTTGTAAGAGGATATTTTGACGATACTCACACACTTCTAAATAAATTATATCGGCAAACAATAGAAGGTGGTTATGTTGGAATTGTTGTTGGTAACTCTGCATATTCAGGAGTAATTATTCCTTCTGATGTTTTGATTGCGAACATTGCAAAAGAAATCGGGTTCAAAGTAAAAAGTATTTTTGTTACACGTCATCTCACTACAAGTTCACAGCAAAAACAAGAATTAGAAATTCTAAAAAACTATTTAAGAGAAAGCATTGTATTACTTGAAAAATGATTGTCGCAATGGAATATCTATTTGTAAAAGAAATAATTCCCACCGAGATTGAACGAGGTTCAATCCTAAACATCTGCACAAGAAATGTAACCATGCATACGCACGGTTTTCATAAATACCCTGCGAAATTTATTCCGCATATTCCAAAGTGGGCAATAGAAAAATATCTCAATAGTTCAAAGGGAAAAACGATTCTTGACCCTTTTTGCGGTTCAGGAACTACTTTAGTAGAAGGAATTTTAGCAGGTCACAATGTAATTGGAATTGATATTGACCCGCTTTCAGCTTTAATCTCAAAAGTGAAAACAACAAGTGTTGATGTTGCCGAACTATATAAAATTTCTTCTTGGCTCACAAAAGAAATCAAGAAAAAGAAAAAAGGAAATTTCATACCCGATTGCGAAACGATTGGGCATTGGTTCACAAAAGATGCAATCAAAAAATTATCAATCATTAGGACTTTGATAAATCAAATCCCTGAAAAATTTGGCGATAATAAAAAAACAAAAGATGTTCAAGATTTGCTACTGATTTGCTTTTCATCAATCATTCGCAGAGTTTCAAACGCTGACAATGAATCACAGAAAACTTATGTTTCACATACAAAAATCAAAGAGCCGGAAGATGCGAATTCTCTTTTCTTTTCGCAGCTTGATTTGTTCATTGATAGGGCAGTAAAATTATCGGCAACTGTAAATTCAAAATTGACAAGTAAAATAATTTCTTCATCAAGTGTTCAATCATTGGAGAAGAAACTAAAAAGACAGGTAATTGATTTGGCAATAACTTCACCCCCTTACATCAAAGCCATTGACTACATCTATAATCAAATGGTGGAGTTGTTTTGGATTGGCGACTTGTTTCAAATGCAGACACAGACGAAACAAAACAGCAAGAAGATTGAATATATCGGAAACAAACAAATTCAAAAAGCAGAGTTCAATCAGTACACTCCTTACAACACAATTATGAGCATTGACAAGATAGACGAGAAACTGCAACAAGTTTACGGCACCGACAAAAAAAACGGACACAAACACTCTTATGTAACCTTTAAGTATTTTGCAGAGATGGAAAAACATTTTTCGGAAATGGCAAAATGTTTGAGTAAAAAAACTCATTATATAATGGTGGTTGGCGACAGTTCCGTAAGTGATATTTTCTTTGACACAGCAGATTTTCTTATTGACATTGCAGAGCGAAACAGTTTTGGAATTACAAACAAATGGGGTTATAAAATTAAAAACCGTTTTATGCGATTTGATAGAAAAGGTAGGGGTGGTATTATTGAGATTGACTGGGTTCTGGATTTTGAAAAAGAATAATAGAGTTTGTGACAACGAATAGATACAAAAATAAGCGCATAATCGGGTAAGGGGCTCTCTCCCTCTCCCCATAACACCTCAGATTGCTGGTCCGCACTGGGCGTTTCCCAAAGACTAACGGACCGTAGTCAGTTAAAATATAACTTACAGTTCTTTGAAATGAAGGCGGCAACTGCAAGTTGATACTTGAGGAATAGCGTACCTTATGACACGCCCGAAATTTTCGCTCACACAGTCGGGATCATCGCGTTACGGAGCACATATGGATTATTCCCCATACTTATACTTCGGGTTTGGCCCTTCGGCGGGATGAGACCTCCCTATTTCTCTATTCACCGAGGTCGTTTCCAGCCACCACGCCACTATGAGAGGTGGTTTCATACGCCTACCATGACCTCTGCTGACTCCTGTCTAACTCACCCGGGAACCTGGCCTTGTATGCTATTTCTATTCGTAGGCTCATAGCTTCGCACTTCGGATTCCTTCAGACGGTCTCCCACGATTTCGCCCTTGCCTTCGGGTAATACTTTTGTTAATGTGTTTAACACATTAACAGTGTTCACGTATAGGGCTTACATCACATAAGCTCAAGCCCATGCCGGGCGTACACAAATTACTCCACTAGCCCCCGCCGCGAAGCTTAGTCGCTTTATTCTATTATTGTTGCGGATCTGGTTAATTTAACCGTTTGGATAGAGTCAAAGGACGGCTGCTGGAGACTCTATAGTCGTACTTAACTGGGATGGGTAAAGATTTTAACCTCATCAAAGGAGGAAAGGCCATGAAAAAGACCGTAAAAGACAAGAAATTTGTCAAAGTTCAGATCAAAGATCCAAAGGTTAGTGTCATGAGATGTGGTGGTGGTTCTTTGTGCAATGAGCCCAAATAACTTCTTTCGCAATTTGACCGCACTGGGCAAATACAGTGCGGTCATTCGTTCTCGTAATAGGTGTAGTAAATGGAAATTATGCGACGAATCGGTGAAGTGGATTTATTAATAGAGAACGAATCTGCTCACGAATTATACTTTGAAGAAGGTTTCCTTGAAAAAAACGGTGTTACTTCTCCCGAGTTATCTCAGATAGAAATATGTCAACTGCTATCTAAAAACAAATTTAGACCACTTTATTTGATGTGGGAATTGCTTGATAAGTGTAACTTCTCATGCCCGTTTTGCTATATTGTTGGCCACTCCGATAATGAATTAATAAAATTTTCAGAAGCTAAACCCCAAATCGACTATCTGTTGGAAAAGGGGCTTCTATATTGCCTTCTTTCTGGTGGGGAATCTACGATACATCCTAGTTTTATAACTATATACAAATACTTGAAAAATTATGGTGTTATTACTGAAGTTTACTCAAACGGAGCACAATTAGAAGAAAAACATTTTGAGTTGTTTAGAAAATATCCGCCGTATAAACTTGAAATAACTATTTATGGACTGTCGGATAAGATATTTAGGAAAAATACAGGATCGAAATATACCGCCAAGACCATCCTGACAAATATTATGAGAATGAAAGAAAATGGAATCAACGTCGTTTGCAAAACTCCTGTAAATTCATTAACAATGGTTGAATTTGATGAAATACAATTATGGTGCAAGGAAAACAATATAAAGCATTATCATTCCACAGATGTTAGCATGTCATATGATAATGATCCACTTCAACAATACATTGCCCCTAAAGAAATTAAAATAAGATACGATACCCAAAATGAAATTGACTTTATAAAGAATTTTGGCAAACAAGAAAATGGTCAGGTTAAAACATGCTTTTCCTGTGCAGTAGGTTCATATGGAATACACATTAATTCAAACTTTGAGTTACAACCTTGTTCATCATTCAACGGGAAAATGAAAGGGTATAACATTAGGGCACTTGGGATTGACAAATCGCTAAGTTTGCTTTGTAGGCACATTAACTCTCACTTAGGCAATCCGATATTGGGTTGTTTTGCCTGTGATTCATCTTCTTATTGTAAAATGTGTCCTGCATTGGCAGAGCCAGTATATAAAAATGATAAGGTTATTGGTTATAAAACTAATATTGAGTATTGTGAAAATATAAGAATGATTCACAAAAATATTCTGATTAATACTAGAGAAGAAGCTATTCAATGTGATGAAGCCTGTGCAGGATGGTCTTATGGCTTATAGTTTTGAGCGCAGGTATGAACAATGTTCCATCTAATAGGCAGAGTCCCTTCCTGCCAGCTTATCACGGGTTCAAGGTTACAGATATCTGCTATCTTGATTGTTTAGCAACGCAAAGAGGGTTTTTATATCTTTCTGTTATCTCGACATTATTCAGCTATACCAAGATGTATAAAAATAATTATCGAGTATTTCCAGCACTTGAAGTGTTGATAAATTCTACATGTTTTTTTAAGCAGGCCGCCCCTATGTGTCACCATATAGGGTGTCTCGGGCTTCTGGTTTGTCATTGTAGTTTTCATTTGCCTGCACTGAGATATAGAAATATTATATTTAGGGGCTATGAGAAAAGAAAGGACAAGGTGGGAGGAGATAGCTGACCTAATGCTAACTCCTCACTATTTTATAAACAATAAATCACCCCACCCACCCAAAATGGGTTCAGATTCCTCTCCGCATTCTGCTTCGTAGGAAACTGCACCCATCTCCCCTTAAAGGAAAAAAGAAGCCGGCAGAAAAGATGCCCGCTTCTATATAACCTCGATTTAGAACAATACAGAATGCAAAGGATTCAATTAACCGCTCGGCTATCCAGGCTCTTCATAATTTCTTTACCCGTCTCGGACCAAAGGTTTCCCCCGGGGTTTTTGACACTTCGCTCCGCATCACCTTAAACTTTCGATAAAAAGGCTCGAAAGATTAAGGTCATGCTATGCTCAGTTTTTAAAAGGGATCCCCTGATTTTTGGAAGACAAGAAAAGAGTTGAACGATTCTGAATAGGTTAGCATAAAGCACTGGAAACTAAAGGAAGTCGCTCCGTGTATTACATGTTTCCGCCCCCCAAACCCCCCTACCTTCCCGGTCCTGGGCGGCTTATCGCCAGTACGTCAGGCTGTCATGGGATATGCAGATCCAGAAAAAGCCTTTCACTTTAACTGAATTAGCTATTTGTCGTTTCAGGCTATATTTTTCTGGGCATATCCCACGCCAGCCTTTTGGCACATGGCGGCCTTCCAGGATTATGGTAGCTCACGCCCTGTAAGGAATCCTCATTTTAGATTCAGGGCACCGTGCAGCCCGCTGCACTTTCGCATTTTTATTTTTGGCTTGGGGGGCAGACACCCGTTAGCATACACTCCGCTCCATTTTAATTTAAAAGGAAGATGAAGCCGGTTGTAAAAATACCCGCTTCTTTTTTATTATGATCGCCCCGCCCGCCCAAGGCTGAGAGTCCATCTTCACCACAAGGGAGTAGAAGACGGACACTCAGCCCTTCCCGTCCGCCCCCCAAGGGCTCCCTGTCTCTTACCCCGCCCGCCCAATCAGGCTGTTTCAGATTCTCACTACGCATCCTGCTCCATGAGAAACTGATCCAGCCTCCCCCTTAAGGGAGTAAGCTAATGAATTCGGAACTGGTTGAAAAACACCAATTCCTCTATCACTATTTAAAGAAAAAGATACGAAGCCTGATAAAATATTCTAAAGGAAGTTCTTTAAATTTATGTTGTTTTGCGGGGGGGGGGGCGTGGTCTTGGCGGTACATATTTATGTGCAGGTTCCAAGGCAGAGAAAGCCACCAAATCCCCCGCCCACCCTTTGCCTTCGCTCCCTCGCTTCGCATCGGTCGCTTGCCCCCCGCTAAAAAAGGAAGAAAACCCATTCAGATTGGAGAACGTATTCAGCTATTAAAGCTGCTTGCGCCGGTGCATTAATTCTCGCTTGTTTTTACCTATAAAGGACGGTATTAAGGTCTGTACTTTTATGATATCATGAAAACATCACAATCTTTTGATACAAATTGATATATTTGGATATTGGCAAGAGATCATAAAAGCCCATTGCCAGTCGGTTATGCTTATACGAGATATTTACTAATCAAAATTTATTTTAATCATGCGTTGTTTCTTCATTTAATTTATATATGATCACAGTAGTGTCCGGTTAACATTCAAATAATTTCAATTGGATATGTCCGATAGTAATTTGGTTTTTGCAATCACTTTGCGCCAGCACCTGATAAATGGGCTTTTTCTCAAAAAGAGATATGCTTAAAATCTGTAAAATAGTGT
>JAHIKR010000303.1 GCA_018897415.1 Pseudomonadota bacterium | reverse complement strand
TTTTTTTAAAAGAGCAAAATAATATGATTGATATTCTAAACCACTATACCTTGGGATTTGACCAGGACAGGCACATAGAAGGTTTTTCACCAGGGATAAAATGCCGTGCATGTCTCGCTCCTTACAAACTGAGTGGGTATGCCTGCCCGCCATCGCTCTCGCTCAGGCGAGGCGGGCGGGGTGCCGTTGCCAAAGCCAGAGTGAACATATTTTGCTTTTTAAAAAAACTATCTAATACCTGCCCCTTAAAGCTTTTGCTGCATAGAGGGGGTGCGAAACTTGAGTTATAACAGGTTGCGGTAATAGAAAAATTTATAATGAAAATAGCATTCATCCATTATCATCTGAAGACAGGCGGAGTTACAACTGTTTTAAAACAACAGGTGAAAGCCCTCAAAGAAAAATGTGAGGTTCTTGTACTATCAGGAGAACTTCCCGAGGAATCCTTTCCTGCTGATTCAGTGCATATCCCAGGACTTGGTTATGACAGCCAGTCACAAAAAAAATACGAGCCCGAAAAAGTTGCAGATGACATAATAGAAGCTGTTTTTTCAAGATGGAAAAATGGATGTGATATTATCCATGTTCACAATCCCATGCTTGCTAAAAATACAAATTTTTTAAAAATCCTCAAAGATCTTCAAAAAAGGAGAATAAAGCTTTTTTTACAAATCCACGATTTTGCCGAAGACGGTAGGCCTTTATCTTATTTTTCTGAAGAATATGTCTCAGATTGTCATTACGGAGTAATTAACTCAAGAGATTATAATATATTGATTAAAGCTGGTCTAAAAAAAGAAGGGCTCCATAAAATATTTAATGCAATCAAACCCTTTAATTTTGATAAAAAAGAATCCTGCATAAAAAACTATGTTCTATATCCCATACGCGCTATAAGAAGAAAAAATATTGGTGAAGCAATGCTTCTATCTCTTTTCTTCCAGAACGATGAAACTCTTACCATAACCCTTCCTCCTAACAGTATTTCTGATATTAAAAGCTACTTTGGATGGAAAAATTTTGCAGCAGAAAATAATCTTAATATAGAATTTGAAGCTGGCTTAAAAAATGATTTTTCAGACCTTGTACTTTCAGCAAAGTATATTATTACTACAAGCATAACTGAAGGTTTTGGTTTTTCTTTCCTTGAACCATGGACAGCAAAAAAAATTCTCTGGGGTAGAAAACTCCCTGATATATGCCATGACTTTGAAAAAAACGGGATTATACTTGATCATCTTTATGATAAGCTGCTTGTTCCACTTAAATGGATAGGTAAAGATAAATTTTATGAAGCTTGGAAGACATGTATTTTAACAAACTGTTCTCTGTTTAACTTCAAAATTAACGAAGAAGAAATACAAAAATCTTTTACCAAAATAACTATAAATGAAAATATCGATTTTGGATTGCTTTATGAGCCATTTCAAAAACAAATAATTTCTCATGTGCTTTCAAGCAAAAATAACGCTAACAAATTAATTAAACTTAATCCACATCTTGCCCTGCTCTTAAATAATCTGCTAAATAATAAAGAGCTGATACAAAATAACATGGATGCTGTTCTGAATAATTATAACCAAACAACTTACAGAAAAAACCTGATAGAGATTTATTCAAAAATAATCAACAATTCAGTGTGTCAGAGTATTGATAAAAACATATTGCTTTCTGAGCTTATAAATCTCGAACAATTCAGCCTGCTTAAATGGAATGATTATGTTGAATAAAAATCTTATATCAAATTACATAACTCCGCTTAACCCGGCACCTACTTCTTTAAAAAAAAGCGGGAAACTAGACGGAACGATAAAATGCATACTTTTTGATATTTATGGCACATTGTTTATAAGCGGTTCAGGTGATATAGGCATTGCTGAGAAAGAATCACATAATATACGTCGCCTTGAACAATTGCTGTTAAAATATGGCATTAAAAGAAAACCACACACTATTTTAGATGATTTATTCAGCGCCATTAAAAAAAAACATGATGAAATGCGTGGAAAAGGCATTGATTTTCCTGAGGTTGAAATTGACAGTATATGGAGTGGCGTTTTAGGAAATAATAATTTGGATGTTATCAGAAGCTTTGCTGTTGAATTTGAGATGCTTGTAAATCCTGTATATCCAATGCCTCATGCCAGAGAGCTGCTTTCGGAATGCAAAAATTCAAAACTTCTGATGGGAATTATATCAAATGCACAGTTTTATACTCCTTATCTTTTTAAGTGGTTACTGGGATCAGATATGTCAGGTCTTGGTTTTCATCATGATTTAATTATTTTTTCATATAAATTTGGATATGCAAAGCCATCAACATTTTTATTTCAGCATGCAGCAGAAAGACTTAAAAACATGAACATCAAAGAAAATTCAGTATTATATATTGGAAATGATATGTTAAAGGATATTTATCCGGCAAAAAAGACAGGATTTAAAACAGCACTTTTTGCAGGAGACTCAAGATCATTAAGGCTGAGAGAAGATGATCCAAAATGTAAAAACCTTTCTGCCGATATTATATTAACAGATCTAACTCAGCTTTTTGATTTCGTCAATGAACTACCCCGCAGCAAGCTACGGGGTATCTAAAATTTTTATAACAATTGGGGCACTGTCATTCCTGCGAAGGCAGGAATCCATTCCTTTGCTTTATTTTTCTGGATTCCCGCGGGAATGACAGGCAACGAAGCAAGCTTCGGGGAATTGAACCCATAGAGATTAAAAGTGGTCGAGTGGTTGACTACTTGACCACTCGACCAATCAAAAGGAAAACGTATGGAAAATAAAATGGAATCCAGTGAAAATGCCCAAATTACGTACCGGCCCGGAGAAGACCCTGAAAAAGATGCCTGGTATACAGCTTTCTTTATTGAAAACCATATGGATCATTTCGCCTACCCTGACCAGGTGGCATCACCAGAGCAGCTTACCTTCATGGTTCATACAGATGATGATGAAAGATATTATCCCTGTTCAGAGAAAATGTTTGAAGCAATTATGAACAAAAATAATTCCTCTTTTATCCAACAAAAATATAAAGAGGTTTTTCAAAGAATTATGGGTCTTATTGATAACCAAATAGAAGATGAAAGGGATAAAAGTTTCCTTAAAGCACTTATCAAAATAAAGTTTTTGCACGAAACTCATGATGAAATGATGATTCCGTCTCGCTTAGAAAAAAGGCTGCTCAAAATCTTTCTTAATCGAACCCTTATAGACGATCCCTTTCTCTGTGAAAAAGCCATTCGTAATAATAGAGTTAATAAAGCTATTTGCTCAGAAGCTTTTAAAAAAGCTATAAACCAAGTGGATAACACAGCTATTTTAGAACCTCCTGCAACTCTTGCGGGGATTAAAGAATTCATTGAGCATGTTGAAATCAAAAGGCTATTATCCCTGTCGGTTGAAAATTCTCTCTGGGAATCAGACGAATCAAAAGCCTATAAAGAAGATGATTTTCATAAACTGTTCGATCGTCAAATGATCGGAAATGGCGTTAAACCTCTGCTAAATTTCCTTGGAATCGAGAGCAAGGAAATCTACTTAAAAGAAGAGCAAACAAAAAAAATTTTGTGGCTCGCTGATGAATCAGGAGAAATTATAGTGGACCTTGCAATAATTAAATATCTCGTAAAGCTGGGGCATAAGATAATTATTGCTTTTAAAGAAGGGCCTCTTTATACCAAAGTCGATTTCCTAGATGTCCATGCAGATGAGATATTAAGCAAAGAGCTCGAAGGGGCATTTTTTATTGAAGAAAAGAACTTGGGCAAAAACGAACTTGTTAGAATTTTAAGAAGCGATAACAATATAATTGCCATATCAGACGGAACACGTGAAAATCTTAATCTTCTTCTTACTTCAAAAGTTTTCTCAAGAATTTTCAGAGAGGTAGATGGAATAATTTCAAGAGGCCACGATCAGAAACGGAGAATTTTTGAAAATCATTTTCAATTTACCAGAGATATATTCAATATTTCAAGAGGTGAGGATGGATCGATCCAAATCTCTTGTAAACCAAAGCATCCATCTGTAATTAAGTTTTCACATAGCGATCTTGAGAAGAAAGCAAAAATTATTATCGACCAGATGGAAGAGGCAAAAAAAAATGGAATGACGGTCATTTTTTACAGTGGCATTATAGCTTCCATCCCAGGAAAAATAAAGATAGCAAAAAAAATCATGTCTGTATTTATAGATTTTCTAAAAGGTCAGTTTGCAATGACATTTATAATCAATCCTTCTGAATACTTTGAAACCGGAATGGATGCAGATGATTTGATGTATATGTGGGAAATTGTCCAACGGAGCGGTTATATAGACATATGGCGGTTTCAGAGCTACGATGATATAGTTAAAGCATTCCAGGCTATGGATAAAAAAGTTCCTCCGGAATGGGTTGGAAAGGATGCCACATATAGCACTGGATGCACAAAAGAGATGAGAATTGCTCTTGATGTTCAAAAAAAACATCCTGAAATGCAGATCATAGGTCCTTCTGTTGAAAAATTTATGAGACGGAATGAATACGGTATAGGAAAGATGTATGATCAAAGGCTAAGCGAACTATGTCAGATATAAAGGAAATTACGACACATTGGAAGTCGATTTAATCTTTAAAGCAGCCTTAATAATTTTTCTACTTCTCTTTTCCGGCTTTTTTTCAGGTTCGGAAACAGCTCTGTTTTCCCTATCTCTTTTGCAACGTGAGCGCCTCAGAAAAAGCGGCAATAAACGAGCAGCTCTTGTAGATAAGCTTCTTCTTCATCCAAGAAGACTCATAGTAACAATACTGATGGGCAATGATATGGTTAATATCGCTGCATCAGTTATTGCTACTTACCTTTTTGTATCTCTCTTTGGCGAACACGGGAAATGGTTTACCATTGCAGCAATGACACCCTTGACACTGATATTTGCCGAGGTGATCCCAAAAACCATAGGTGTAACCCATAATGAAACAATTGCTCCTTTCATATCCGCGCCTCTCAATACATTTGCAAAATTAATTTCACCACTTCGCTGGATTATTATTAAGTTTACAGATTGTTTCATAAAATTATTTAGTATAGAAAAACATAAACCTTCACCAACCATAATGGAAGACGATTTCCGTGATATGGTGGATTTAAGCTACAAAAACGGCGAACTAAAAATTGTTGAAAGAGACCTTATCCACAATGTTTTCGAGTTCAGTGACACCCATGTATTGGAAGTCATGACCCCTGCAAAAAAAATATTCTGTCTCCCGTATGACATGGATATCGAATCGGTAATTAAGCTTGTGAAACAAAATCATCATTCAAGAATTCCCGTTTTCAAAGAAAATATCGATAATATAACAGGAATCCTTTATGCAAAGGATCTGCTAAAAGTTATAACTAAAAAATATAAAACTAAATCCAGACTTCTGCCAGGCATTTGCAGAAAACCATATTTCATACAGGAGGATGAAAATATTGATGAGGTCTTTTACACAATGAAGCAACAACGTAAACACATAGCCATATGTTTAAATGAACGAGGAAAAGTTTCAGGCCTTGTCTCATTAGAAGATCTTTTGGAAGAACTTTTTGGTGAAATATATGATGAACATGATCCAGTGGATGCGCCATGATTAGCATAAATATTATTATAATAGTTCTTTGCATATTGATCCAAGGCTTTTTTTCCGGTTCAGAAATGGTTCTAATATCATCAAACAAGCTCAGGCTCAGGAGAAAGGTTGCTAAGGGCTATAGGGGTGCCAAGCTGGCATTAGATATGATTAATAATCAACGCTGGTATCTGGCAACAACCAGTACAGGGACGAACATGTTCGTGATAATAGCCTCTGTTGTTGCTGCAGCATTGTTTGAAGGTTTTTTCGAAAATCATGGAGAAATATTGACAATTGTTATCATATCTCCTTTCTTATTGATGTTCGGAGAAATAATCCCAAGAACAATATTTCAGCAGAATGCAACCAGAATTGCGCCAAAGATTTCCCATTTACTTTTTTTTGCATCCCGTATTATTTCACCGATTACCTATCTTATTTTCTGGGCAAGCGAACGTTGTTACGGACGTATAGGAAAAGAAAATATTAAAAGGCTCCCATTTATAACTAAAGAAGAACTCTCAATGTCGCTAAGTATTCCTGGCGAAGAAAGTGATTTAAGAAGAAAAGAAAAAAAACTTATTCACAGGGTTTTTCATCTTTCAGAGTCTAAAGTTTCAGATGTCATGGTTCCTCTCGTAAATGTGACCGCAATAACAAATACAGCCGATGTAAGTGATGCAACAAAAATTCTCAGCAGAACCGGATATTCAAGGCTGCCGGTTTTTAAGGACCGAATAGACAATCTTATAGGTATTATATATTTTTTTGACCTTCTCCACGCACATGACAACAAAGCAAAAATTGAACAATTCATAAGAAAAACACCTATTGTACCAGAGCTTAAACGAGTTGATGATCTTCTTCTTTCTTTTCAAAAATCACACAATTCAATTGCCATTGTTGTTGATGAATATGGTGGCTCAGCAGGTATTATTACCATTGAAGATATACTCGAAGAAGTAGTCGGTGATATCCGTGATGAATATGATAGAGAAATAAGCAAAATTATAAAGCTCAATGACAACAAATTCCTAATTAACGCCAGAATGGAAATAGAAGATGTAAACGAACAACTGAAAATAAACCTGCCAAAAGAAGACTATGAAACCATTGGAGGTTTTCTGCTTAAACACATGGGCGAAATTCCTCAAAAAGGTGATAAATTCATATATAAGAATATTAAATTTACTATAATGTTATCCAGTAAAAGATCCATCCATGAAATAGTAGTAGATATTGAAAATTGACTATTGAAGATTGAAGATTGAAGGAATTCTGTTAATTTTAATCCACAGATTACACAGATTTTCGTGAGTTATTGGGTTAAATTCCTCGAAGCTTGCTGCGGGGTAGTTCATTTAAAATGTTAGACCCGCCCGCCTCGCCTGAGCAAGCCAACAAAAGGACGAAGAGCATTGAGTATGTCTCGCGATGGCGGGCAGGCAAATATTCAATCTTCAATCTTCAATCTTCAATAATTTTCCGGAGGCATTATGAAACTTCTTTCATTATACAGGGAAAAACTATGGGTACAGGTAATGATCCCTGTCTCAGCGGTTGTTTCTATTGTTATAATAGCTATAATAATTTTCAATATTAGAGAAGAAAAAAATTTAATCAATGAACAGCTTTGGCATCAGAGCGATGTACTTATAGATACGTTAGAAGGAGGAATGTATGATGCGCTGGCTGTTGGCGATAATGACATGGTTAGAAAGCAGTTTCAAAGACTTAACGAAAAAATTCCGGACATGAAGATATATGTTTATGATTTTAATAAAAATATCTCTTTTAGCACAGATTTGGAAATGCCGGGCAAATCTTTGGACATGGTTCTAAAAAGCAGAACTGTTTCAGATGTTGTTGAAAAAATGATAATAGATGGCAAAGCAACGGAACAATCTTTTGAAATAACAATCGAAGGAGAGCCTTACAATACTCACGTGCATCCAATTATAAATGAGTCGCGCTGTTATCACTGTCATGGAAGCACACGCAACGTATTAGGAGGAATTGCTGTTTGTTCTTCCGTTAAAAATATATCTTCAGCTATCATAGATACACGCAATAAAAGCATTTTTATCGGTATATCCAGTTTAATTGCGCTCATTATTCTTATTTATAAATTCTTTGATTATCGTGTCAATAAACGAATAAATATATTACTCAAGACTGCAGAAAATGTTGCCCTTGGAGACCTTTCATTAGAGAAAATTAAAACGTCAGACGACGAAATAGGACAGGTAAACGCCGGTTTCAGGAACGTGATTAATATATTTATTCGTTTATTCACAC
>JAHIKR010000302.1 GCA_018897415.1 Pseudomonadota bacterium | reverse complement strand
TACCGCACTTTACGGTTTAAGCCAGGGAATCAGTCTACTAATCTGTAGACACGGTCTGGGCCAGGGTTTCGAATTTCGGATTTCGACCTGCCCGCAATGCCTGTGCAGGGATTCATCGCTGTCACAAAAAGTATATACTATGCCCAGGTTATTATTTTGTCTATGATCATATTGCATGGCAGGCGGGTATTCGGATTTTGCCTGAGCATGACTTTTCGTTCAGGCATTAGTCACCTTTTTTCTTATTTACGAACGTTGACGAGTATATTCAATAGCATCCTGTACAGTCAGAATTTTCTCGGCATCCTCATCAGGAATATCTATATCGAATTCTTCTTCCATAGACATTATAAGCTCAACTAGATCAAGCGAATCTGCACCTAAATCATCCACAAAGGAAGCTTCAGGCACAACCTCATCCAAATCTACACCTAACTTTTCTGCAATAATCTTTTTTACTTTATCCTCAACTGACATTAAGTTTTCTCCTTTCACATATACATTCCACCGTTTACATGGATTACATGACCTGTAATGTACGCTGCATCATCTGAAGCCAAAAATTTAACAGCAGCGGCAACATCTTCTGGCTGTCCCCCACGGCCCATTGGCACTTGATCCAGCATAGCCCTCCTTGCCTTTTCAGAAAGCGCTGCCGTCATGTCTGTCTCTATAAAACCAGGAGCAACTGCATTCACAGTAACATTTCTAGCGGCAAGTTCTTTTGCCGCAGTTTTTGTTAGCCCAATTAATCCTGCTTTTGATGCGGAGTAATTAGCTTGTCCCGGGTTTCCGCTTACACCAACAACAGACGCTATATTCACTATACGACCATAGCGCTGCTTCATCATGATTTTTGCGGCAAGTCTCGTGCAGGTAAATGCACCTTTTAAGTTTATATTTAACACCATATTCCAGTCGTTCTCATTCATGCGCACCAAAAGCCCATCTTTGGTAATACCAGCATTGTTAACAAGAATATCTATGCGACCGGTTTCATCAACTATTTTCTCGAAAAAAGCTTCGACCTCTTTTGTATCTGCAACATCCACACTCATGCTATTTGCTGAACTACCCAGCTCAGCAACTATTTTTTCAGTTTCAGCAGCAGCAGCCTTTTCAGCCTCGGGATTACTTGGAGAAAAATAATTGAAATAAATTTGTGTGTCCGGATTTGCCAGGGAAAGGCAAATGGATCGTCCAATACCTCTTGAACCACCTGTAACTACAACGGTACGTTTATCAGGCATGATTACCTCTCAAATAATATGTCCGCAACCATATCCATGTCTTTAATGACATTTTCATAGCTGCAAAGCAGTTTATTATAAGAAACAGCCTCCATAAAATCAGAGACAGTTTTCTGATCAAAAACACCCGAGCCCATCAGTATCTTTAACATATTATGAACTACAACCTGTGCTACTTCATTTGCAAAAATCCTTGACATTGCCTTTATTTTTTCGGCTTTAGAATCACCTGCTTCAACAAGTGACCTTGCCTTACGTGCCATGCTTGCTCCAACCTCCACATGAGTCATCATGTTGGACAGGGCAAACATAATATGCTGTTGTTTGGTAAGTTTGTTATCATGAACGATCATTATGGTATCGTTAAGAGCCTTGGCAGCGAGGCCATAAAATTTACATCCGGCATCATTCAGGGTATTATTCAATTCTTCCATCTCTGAAGATATGGCTCCGTAATATTGGCCTTTTGTCTTACGTGTAATTTTCCAGCGAAACGTACTAATTATATTCTGCTGAATTTCGCTGGTTCCTTCATAAATGCAAGTAATTTTAACATCTCTTTTTATCTTTTCCACCTCAAATTCGCGAATGTATCCATAACCACCAAGAGCCTGTATGGCATCATCAGCTGTTTTATTGGCGGCTTCGGTGGCAAAAAACTTGGCAATCGATCCTTCAACCTGCAGGTCATCTTCACCTGCATCCAATCTATCTGCGACTTCTTCCATATAGGCTGCTGCCGCTTCAAGCCTCACGGCATTTGGAACGATCAGTTTGTGTGTATATCCCTGTTTTTCAGAAAGAGTAGATCCGAACTGAACTCTCTCCTTAGCATATGGTATAGCTATATCGAGAGCTGCCTCTCCGGCACCCAGCCCCATTGCAGCTACCATAAGCCTTGTATATCCAAAAACCCTGTTGGCATGCTTCATGCCTTTTCCAGGCACCCCACCGACAAGATTTTCAATAGGCACAAAAACATCGGTAAAAGAAAGCGGCGATGTATTTGATGCACGTATCCCGTGTTTTTCTTCACCTTTACCCTGAACAAAACCTTCTGTGCCTTTCTCCACAATAAAAAATGATGGTCCCTCAGGGGTATTGGCAAGAACTGTGATGAAATCAGCGTATCCTCCTGTTGATATAAACTGTTTGGTGCCGTTTATATTGTATCCAATGATCTCACCTGCGTCGTTCGTCACAGGATCAGCCTTTGTCTTTAAAGCAGCAAGGTTGCTCCCGGCTCCCGCTTCTGTGACAGCATATGCTACAAGAGATTTCCCTTCAGCAATAGCTCCAAGCCATTTATGCTTCTGTTCTTCAGTAGCTCCAACCAGTATAGGATCCGAACCAAGCTGAATAGCAAAAAAACCTGTTGCGATCCCTAAACATATACTGGATATTTCACGGATTACTTCACAGCAGTCACGTGCCCCTCCTCCTATACCTCCGTATTCTTCAGGTATAAATAGTAGTTGCAGGCCTAGATCCTCCCCAAGCAACTCACGAATCGTATCTTCGGGAAAAATTTCGTCTTTATCAAATTCAAGAATTTTTCCCTTTGTAAGAAGGCGTTTCCTAAGCTGTCTTATGGTATCAATTATCATCTGCCTTGACTCAAGATCGAGACCTTTGAGATTGCGTCCAGATGTTGATGTTGTCATATTTTAATCCTTTTCTGTTTCAATAACGGTACGTCCTTTATAGGTACCGCAGGAATGACATACATGATGTGAAAGTTTAGTTTCTCCGCACTGGGGGCAAGTGGTCAAATTTGGAGCAGTTGCTTTAATATGAGCGCGTCTTGAATTACGCTTTGACTTAGACTTTTTACGTTTTGGTAAAGGCATAAGTAATCTCCTAACTATTTGTATTTATATAATATAATGCAAATCACTACTCAACAAAAAGTTTCGACACTAGTAATTTAATTGAAAAAGATTGTCAAGAACTTTTATTATGTATATTGTCAAATTGATAATTTTGTATATATTTAATCAGAATCATTGGAATTATTTTATAAATTATGGGGGAAATATATTTGCAACATATTTAAATTATTATATTAATTTCATATCGTTCAATCTGTCTTTCTGTCTTTTCATGTCCCTTTATCCCAAAAAAATATACTCAAAAAATTTCTGGTATTTTTATATTTAGATTGGCTTTTATATGATTTATTGCATTTTTTACTAGTTTTAGATACTATTTTATTTATTGAAAGTCAGTGGTGTCCGGTTAACATTCGAATAATTTCAATTGGATATGTCCGTTAGTAATTTGGTTTTTGTAATCACTTTGCGTCAGCACCTGATAAATGGGCTTTTTCTCAAAAAGAGATATACTTAAAATCTGTAAAATAGTGTAGAGAGTCAAATCAATTTTCAGCCGTTTTTTCATTATGGCAACCAGAACATACGTTGATATGGCGATCCATATTTGAGTTTTAACAGCATT
>JAHIKR010000034.1 GCA_018897415.1 Pseudomonadota bacterium | reverse complement strand
TTTAGAATTTTGGATTTTGGTCATTCGTATTTGCCCGCCCTGGTGCTACGTGCTATCCTGCCCTGGTATGTACCGCACTTTACGGTTTAAGCCAGGGAATCAGTCTACTAATCTGTAGACACGGTCTGGGCCAGGGTTTCGAATTTCGTGTTTCGTGCTTCGAATTTATAGAAAATCCCATAAGTAAACAATTCTCGTTAAGTCAGCAGGTTATCAGCTTAAATGACGTAGCCCTGCTGAGGTAATATATAATCGTTTGTTTGACCGGCATACGATTCTGTTATAAAAGCTTTGTAAATATTTGGGTTCAAGATTAAAAGCCGACTAACTCTGAACCGTGAACCTGATAACCTGAGTAGTTACCATGAAATCAATAAATTTAATAAAACCATATTTTTTAGAAAAACGATTTTTAATTTTTTTCGGTCTTATATGTCTGATAATTGTCGATTTCCTGCAGCTATTTATTCCCAGAATTATAAAATGGACTGTTGATGACATTACAGCCTTAAAAGTCGATTTAATAGAACTTGCTTACTATGCATTTTATATAGTGGCTATAGCCATTTTGATTGGATTGTTTAGATATGGATGGCGG
Organism: Pseudomonadota bacterium; assembly: GCA_018897415.1. GTDB lineage: Bacteria > Desulfobacterota > Desulfobacteria > Desulfobacterales > ETH-SRB1 > B13-G4. Next base: position 2,290 of record JAHIKR010000034.1, on the reverse strand, counting down.
CGTTGCCTTATAGGCACATCACGGAGAGTAGAAGAGGGGCTAAGGAACAGGCTTTTTGATCATATTCAAACTCTTTCCGCTTCTTTTTTTGATAAAGCCAGGACCGGCGATATTATGGCTCATGCAACCAATGATATTCAGCATATCCGAATGGCGACCGGTATGGGAATGGTAGCTCTTACAGATGCAATTGTGCTTGGCTCTGCTGCTATAGGTTTTATGGCATATATTAATGTCAGGCTGACATTATTTGTACTGATTCCTATGCCAATGATTATTTTTGGCACGCGCTTTTTCAGTAAAAAGATGCACCGTTTATATCAGGAAGTACAGGGGACATTTTCTGATTTGACAGAGGTTGTGAGAGAAAGATTTGCAGGTATCCGCATTATAAAAGCATATAACAGGGAAAAGGAGGAGAGATCCAGATTAGCAAAAATATCAAACGATTATATAAACAGCAACCTGAGGCTTGTAAGAATCACAGGGGCTTTTTTTCCGATGATGCTCCTTTTTTCAAATATCAGCCTTGCAATAGTTCTTTATCTTGGGGGACGACAGACCATAGGCCTGACAATTACTCCAGGAGATTTTGTGGCGTTCATAAGCTATCTCGGCCTTCTTGCATGGCCGATGATGGCTATGGGCTGGGTAACTAACCTTCTACAGCGTGGAAGGGCATCACTTGACAGGATAGATAAAATTTTACAGGTCAGACCCGGGATTGATGACTTATCCGGCGCAGAGCATCTTAAGCTTGTGCAGGGAAATATTGTTTTTGAAAATGTAATGTTTTCTTACGGTCATGACAAAAAGCCGGTACTTACTGGAATTGATATAAAACTGGATAAGGGGAAGGCGCTGGGTATTGTGGGACCTCCTGGAAGCGGTAAAACAACCTTTGCAAACCTTATCCCAAGACTCTTTGATGTAACAGGCGGCAGGATAACATTAGACGAAAAAGATATCCGCAATATCCTGCTTAAGGATCTCAGGGCACAGATTTCTTTTATGCCCCAGGAACCGTTTTTATTTGCAGGTACGATCAGGGAAAATATTTTATTTGGAAATAAAGAGGCAGATGAAAAGGAATTGGCCAAAGCTGTTAAGGACGCATCTTTGTATAGCACCATAAAATCCTTTCCTGAGGGTTTTGATACTATAATAGGAGAAAGGGGAGTTGTCCTTTCTGGCGGACAGAAACAACGCATAGCACTTGCCCGCGCGCTTTTGCGAGACAGACCCATTCTAATCCTTGATGACCCCATAAGTCAGGTAGATATGGAAACCGGAAGCGCTATCATAGATATTATAAAGTCATTAACTGGCATAAAGACAGTAATAATTGTTTCACACAGGCTTTCGGCAGTTCGGTTTGCTGATCAGATAATCGTTCTGGACAGCGGACGAATTGTTGAGTCAGGGACTCATGCGGAATTGATAAAAAATGACAGATACTACGCAAAGACATTCCGTTTGCAGGAAATAGAAGAGGAGCTTGATGCATACTGATTACGGATATTTTGAGGAAAAGCAGCTTGGGAAGCCTTATGATATAAAGATGTTAAAAAGGCTTTATCCTTTTGCCAGACCGTATAGACTGCTTTTCATTTTATCAATATGTGTTGTTATTCTTATTACCTTGCTGGACTTGTCCCTTCCGTATATCACCAAAATAGCAATAGACAGGTATATTGTTCCAAAAATTGAAAAAGAATATGCAGGTGAGTTTAATAATAAAGAAGATAAAGTCAGATTCCTTGAGGCAGACATAACTGATCCTGAAATCAGAGCAATTGTAAACAAATATTCAGATCAATTCAAGATTTCCGGATCATTTGCTTTAATATCATTTGATGACCTGTCAGGACTGGATAAAGATGATCTTTACATATTGCGAAAAGACGATTTGGCCGGAGTAAGTCTTATAACCGCCATTTTCGTCGGATTAATTCTTTTAAATTTTGCGCTCAATTTTTTGCATGTAATATTAATGGAATACACAGGTCAGAACATAATGCATGATTTAAGAGTCCGTCTTTTTGTACATATCCAGGATTTGTCTATTGCCTTCTTTAATAAGAATCCAGTCGGCCCCCTTGTGACAAGAGTTACCAATGATATTCAGAACATGAACGAGCTGTTCACCTCGGTTGTTTCTTTTGTTTTCAAGGACATGTTTCTTCTTTTCGGCATTATGTTTGTTCTCATCAGTATTAACTGGAAACTGGCTCTGATTTCTTTTGTAGTATTGCCTTTTGTCCTGTACGCGTCATTATATTTTTCAAGC
>JAHIKR010000301.1 GCA_018897415.1 Pseudomonadota bacterium | reverse complement strand
TCGTGCTACAGTGGTTTTGCCGGTTCCTCTTGGTCCGGTAAAAAGGATTGCATGGGCGACCCGACTCGATTTAACAGCATTGGTTAAAGTTTGGGTGACATGGTTTTGCTTTATAACCTCGTCAAAGGTTTGGGGTCGATACTTACGAGCAAGAACAAGGTATGACATACAAATAATTTCCTGGGTAGCATTTAGTTGAAAAAGTTTCGAAAAAATTCTTTCGTGTCAATATTTCCCGGCGGAAGCAACATTCTCAGATTGGATTATTTCAAGTTTTTTTTCAGCCAACTTTACTGGCTTGCTCGGCTTTGCCGATCTTGGCGGCAAATTCTGTAAAATTATCAAACCAATATTTTTTATAATTATCCGGAACCTCTGCAATCCCTCTCTTGGGTTTCAGCAATAATTTTGTTTTTATATCAAATCCGTTAAACGGATATTTTTTGCTTGTCCTTTGTTCTCCTGCTGTTTCAAATATTTTTGAATACCCATCAATTTTTCTATATCCGTCAGCATGTTCGGTTCCCTTTGGATCAACAAACAAAATTATATAGTCATTTCCTTTCTGCATCCAAAACACAAAATCCGGTTTAAATTTAGCTATATTATTTTTATTAGGGTTGTAGTAAGGAATATAGACTTCATCTAATGTTTCATCTAATTTAGAAAACATCCACCAGTCAAATTGCTTAAAAATATTATTATCTTTTTGTAAATATTCTTCAAGTTGTTCGATGAATTTTACTTCACTTTCCACCTCAATAATATGATTTAAATAATCCACTTTTTCGCTTTCAGAGACAATCAGCGGAATGTAGTAATGATTTCGAATATATTTTATTGTTAATTTCTTATTTTGATATTCAAAATTCTGGCTTTCTTTGAGTGACTGGGCCTGCTTCAACATATCATCAAAAGAAAGCTGCTTTAAGTCAAAAGCCTTTTTAAGTTCCTGCTTTTTTTCCGGCACAGCTCTAACTTTTTTGATTTGCTTTCGTATTTGATCAAATTTTTCTCCATCGCTAAATTTTACTTTCTTAAAATGCACAATTTCATCTTCAAGCTCTTTATATTTATCAAACTCCCTGTTTTTTACGCTAAAATAATCAAACATTCTATCAAGCAACAATTCCGGCTCGGCAATTGTTCTTTCTTCACTAAAATCGTAATACCTCTCTGATTCCCCTAAGCTTTCGCCGACTTTTTCTAAAACCTTTATGTCGCATTCGTATTTTGCAAGAGCCACTTTTTCTCCCAAATGCTTAAACATGGCATCTGCTAAAATAAAATCTTCTTTGCTAATCGGATATTTTTGAATTTCCTTTTCTTCCGCAAATATTTTATCTGAATCCTTATAAACAGGAACAAGCAATAAGTGTTTTTCTGCCTCGGCATTTATAATAAATTCCTGGCCTAAATCTCTATCTTGTTTTTCCTCTTTCAATGTTCTGATTATTTCTTTTAAGTTTTCAGCATTTGTTCCAAAGATAAACAAGCTCTCAATCGGCAAAATATATTGCCTCACTTTAGCGAACAATTCTTCTTTTATCTCTTTAGAGTTAAATAAATTCTGGAGTCTTTTCCTTTTGTTTTTTTGCGGTTCTATCCGGACGCCTCGCCCAATAGATTGTAAAACAAATTTTTTTGCATCTTTGCCTACTCCGATGTTTACAAATAAAATTAAATTTGGTCTGTTAGAATCCCATCCTTCATAAAAAGCGCGAGAGCCCATAAGAATGTTTATTTCCGAATCGTCACGATTGATTTTTTTAAAAACGCTTTCATTCTCAAAGCTTTCGATAATTTCATAACCATCAAGTTTTTCTTTAAGCCAGCCTGAAATATCGCCAATTTTTATTAAAGCAAAGGGGTTTTCAGATGTTTGCAATTTAAAAATAATCTCATTCCTGTTGCCTGGGATTTTCAAAACTTCGACATTGCCAGGGTGTTTTGAATTGAAAATAGCTTGTAAAACATCCTTATAGTTTATTTTTGAAAGTGTACTTTTATCAATAATAACTTCTATATTTTCAAATTCATACTGACAGTTATCTGTAAATTCAGCGGCTAATTCGTCCTTTGCTTTTTGAAACAAATCTGCCCTTATTTCATTTTTTGCTACTTTTTCAAGCTCGGAAAAGAAAAGCTTTAAATCAGCTTCTTTTGTATCTACCGAATTAACAAGGGTCAAAAGTAATGGCCGATTATAGAGTGTTCTTTCCTTTTTCCTTATTTTTTTAAAGTAGTTGTTTATATATGTCTGAAGAATCAGTGTTTTTAAAACAATCTTTTGCTTTTCTATGCGAGAGAAATCATCCTTGTCTCTAAAAGCGGTTACTTCTTGATCAGACACATAAATATGCTTGCCATAACCTTCTTCTATAAATTTGGAGAGATTAAAGTTAAAAACGCATGTTGCATAATCGCGTGGATCAGTGAAGGTAGCGGAAAAATTAAACAAAAATCCGTTTCTCGAAAGGATTGAATAAAGCATCTGGCGTTTGCTGTCTTCCTTGTCTCCTTTGTGAGCTTCATCCAAAAGAATATACCATTTTCCGCTATTGTCGTAATTTCTAAAATTGACAATTTTTTCTTTTTGGATATCAGAAATTAAGTCTGATCGGTAATAAAAAACAGTTATCTCATTTTTAGCAAAAGGCAGAACGTTTTCCCGTTTAACGTTTTCATATTCCTTTAAGCTTTTTAGATTGATTTTTGTATCAAAGTTAAAGCTGTTAAATTCTTCCACATGCTGTTTAAACTGGTCTAAAAGATCGTCTCTATGAGCTAAAAATAAAATATCGTTTTCTGGCATCTCTTTTTCTTGTATAAGCATTCCTAACAGCCTAATAAGTTTTACAATTATGAGCGTTTTTCCTGAACCGGTCGCCATCCAAAAACTCATGCGGTTGAGAAAGTGTGCAAAAGAAATTTTGGAATCTGAAACAGGATAATCTTTATCATATTCCAAAAGATATTTAATTGTTTTACTGTCTTTCTTCTTCTTCAAATCATAGTCAAAGTTTTCCTCATACCCGTTTGTTTGATAATGCTCAAAAAGAGTTTCTTTATTGCTTTCTTTCTCTTTATAAAAAAACCAAAGCCCTTTAAGCACGTTTTGCAATCCTTGTTTTTGAAAATCAAACAGAGTTTTGTCTTTAGAAAATTTTGCCAAATCAAAATTTTGCCATTTTGGAGGCAAGCTATCAAAAGAAATATCGTCAATTATTGACTGCAAATAAAGTTTCATTTTTTATCGCTTAACGATTTTTTACCTGCCTGACGGAGAGGCAGGTCTTGCGGATTTTTTAGATAGTTTTCTTTGGAAACAATTGACTTCCCAAGCCGTTTTTCTAATTTTTTTCTTGCTCCGCCGGCAATAGCTCCGCCGGATACAGCATCTGATTTCAATTTCGGCACGCCCCTGGAATTTTCCACACGGTGAATTTCCGTGGTGGCGCGCTCGCCCAGCATACTAAAAATTAATTCCAAATCGTCCATGTGGTCTCGTAAGTTTTCACGCTTTAAACTTTTAATCTTTTTATATTGACTTGGCGTTACTCCAAAAGTCGCTTTGGAAATTTCCGCGGTTAAGATTTCGTAGTCTTTTTGTTCCCGCGCGCCTCGTTTTTTCCATTCATCGGTCAATTCCTCGCGGATGGCAATGCCCCGCATTCGCTTTTCTATCCAATCATCGCTATAACCCTTAAGTTTATATAGCATTCTCGTTCGTTTTGTCGCCAGTTCAGGATTTTCTATTTCCTGTACTCGTTCATAACCGACTTTTGCCAACCAGCGCTTAAATGGTTCGGCTTTAGGTGATGGAATGGATTGAATAATGCGGAAAATGCCTTCAGTATCAGCGCAGTCTGTTTGTCTCATTTTCCCGTCTGGCGCCAATAATTTCAAACGGTGACAATTTGTCACCACTTCGCTTCCTTCTTCTCGCAACCTTTGCGCAAGTTTATTCCAGTACTTTCTAGCTTTATAATCATCAGACTGATCGGTTAACGCTTGCACTACATCAACCACCGAAAACCACCATTCGTTATTGTGAATGATTTTTCTAATTTTTTTTCCTTTAAATAAAGCGATTTTTGTTGTTTTCATATCTTTAATTTACTCCCACCAGATTAGAGGCTTAATAAGCTTATAATCCAAATCCCTGGTGTTTATTTTTGTCCCGTCTGCAAATTCCACTTCATCTTTTCTAATAGCTTTTATCCATTTACCGGTAAGATTTGACAAAGTTTCTGCAACATCAATACCGTCATACAGCTTTGATAAATCTACTTTTACCTTATTGTTTTTATAATCAATCTCCAAAGCCTTGAGCATCTTTTCGTCTTTCATAAACACATAATCCTGGTATGCCTTGTCGCTTACCTTATTAAACAAATCCCCGTCAGCGTATTTGCAGTTTGCCAATGCTTCTTCATATTGCTCAAGCTCGTAGTATTTAATAAAGTGACTAATACCTTTACCTTCATATGCTTTTCCGTTTTTCCAATTGTCGCTAAAAATAACCTTTTTTACGCGAGGTATAATTGTGCTGATAAAATAATTTCCCATTTCTACTAAAATGTATTTACGTTTCTTACTGTCCTCACGATTTGAATTTATAACAGCGTGTGCAGTCGTACCACTGCCAGCAAAGAAATCGAGCACAATATCATCAGTCGATGCGCTCGCAGCGCCAATAAGTTTTCCATATAGGGAAACGGGGTGGCAATAAGGAAAATCAAGCCCTAATGGATCAAGATCTGCTTTGCCTTTTCGGGCATCCTGAATTACAGACGAGATCTGCCTTCGAGATTCTTTTGTCAAGAACATCTTTTGGTTGGGCTGGATAGTTTCATCTGCTCCAAAGATAATCTCGCCTCTTTTCACCATTCTCTGAAGTGTTTCGGGGGTACGTGAAAAGCCATTAGGTGGAACAGGACAAGGCTTTCCCGTAACGGGGTGTATAAGAGGCTTGTGAAACTTTGGATCGATTCGCGGTTCAGGAGCTCTCAGACTGACGGCACGATAAACACGTTCTTCTTTATCCAAAAAGCGATATGCCTTTTCGCCACCCGTCAATTCCGAGTTTCCATTTACCCATGCTGCATATTCTTTTTGTGCTTTTTCTGTTACACTACCATGTTTTTGTACTATTTCTTCCGCTGCCTTTAACACCAAAAGAATACTGTCGTTCCGTAAGTAAATTGGCGTTTCTTGTCTTGAGCGCCAAATAATATACTCGTGCTGTGTGGCAACACCTCTGCCTGCATTCATCGGATTTCGTTTATCCCACACGACAGTTCCAGCATTAGCGACTGAAAATTGCTTAAAAAGCAGTTGAAGGTGTTCGTATTCATTTTCGTCAATGTGGCACAAGAACGATCCGTCACGAGATATTAGCTCAAAACCGTTTCGTATTCGATTCTCCATCATGGTTAGCCAGCTCGAATGCTGATATGTATTTACATACAGAAATCCGCTCGTCTCTGTGTTATACGGTGGATCAATATGAATACACTTAACTCGTTCCTTAAACTTCGGCAGAATTGTGTTTAATGCCTGATAGTTTTCACTTTTAATCAGCCAGCCGTCTAATTGATTGTCCAAATCGTCAAATAAAGCCAATATTTCAAGCTCCAAATCCTTGAAATACTTTGTGTCTATTGGTAAATGAGCGTACTTTTTATTTTCAGAAATATCTTTAACTTTAAATTTATCGTCTACAATTCCCAATTCCCGCCATTCTTTTATCTGCTCTTTAATACCTGAATGCTTCAATATTTTTTCAATCAAATTCTTGTCTGTAATCTTATCCAGTGTAATTACATAATTACTGTTCCTGACAAATTTTGGCTTGTTCCATATTTTTACCAGCTCATCTTCAAACTGGCTTATAAAATCAATTACCTTAAACGCAATATCTTTTAAGATTTGTAGTTGATTAACTCTATCACCAGACCATTCTTTGGCCCCTTCCCAAAAATACTGATAGCTCCAAAGTTTAAACTGCTCCTGTAAAAATGCTTTGGCATTTTTATTTATGAAAAAGTCCACCTCTGACTGCTTGCCAAAAATTTTAAGAGCTTTTTCTAATTCTTCTTCATTTATCGCAACGCCTTTCTTTTTTAATGCTTTTAATATCTCATCTGTTTTAGTCTTTCGTCCTTTTTCGGAATACGCCACAGTAAAAACAATTGTTCCATCTTCACGCACTTGCCTTAATTCAAAAACAAGAGAGCGTTTTTCGTTGGCTTTTTTGTTTTCAATGTTTTTTGCATCAAAATAAAATTTCAAGCCCTCAAACTCTACCGGCATACTTCTAAAAATTCTGTCAGTTTTGACATAGTAGAGCATCTGCGTTTTCCAAAAAAGAATAACATCTTTTTCATCGGTATATACTTTTTCGTAAATATTGTTATGAAAGGGAGTTTTATCGAAATAAATAGAACCACTTTCTGTAAAATAGCGGTTAAAAAAAGAATACAGCTTATCAAAAAGCTCTTCCCTGAATTTGGGATATTTTTCTAAAACTTTATCAATATCGCTCTCAAGTAGTTTTTCTATCTGCTTATAATAACTGGATTTTATCCGCATTAAATTGATAAAACCGCCTTCTCCTTCTATTTTTGCACCAACAAAAACATCCTGAAGCGCTTTATAAAATTTTTGTTCTTTAGTCATATATAAGCCCTGAATTTTATTATTTAATCGATTTGTATTTTACTAAAAGTTGTTTGAAATAAAAAACTAATTTGAAGGGAAAAATAGCTGACGAGCCCTCGCAGATGGCAAGCCATGTTCTAATGGCGGAGAGAGAGGGATTCGAACCCTCGGTGCCGCTTTTGGCAGCACACACGATTTCCAGTCGTGCTCCTTGAGCCAGCTCGGACATCTCTCCGCAAGATTAAAACTTTGAAAAAGTAATTTTTCACCGCCCAGGTCACAAATTTGTGGCGGAGAGGGTGGGATTCGAACCCACGATCCCGTATTAACAGGATACCGCTTTTCGAGAGCGGGGCCTTCAGCCGCTCGGCCACCTCTCCAAATACTTAGAAAAATACAATTTGGAGCAAGTAGGAGTCAATATAATTTTTGATTTGAACTGTCAATAATCTCTAAATTATTTATTTTTTAAAACTTATGAACTCAAGTTTTGCACCCCCTCTATGCAACAAAAGCTTTAAAGGGCAGGGTATTAGATAGTTTTTTTAAAAAGCAAAATATGTTCACTGTGGCTTTGGCAACGGCACCATACCCACTCAGTTTGTAAGGAGCG
>JAHIKR010000300.1 GCA_018897415.1 Pseudomonadota bacterium | reverse complement strand
AGGGCAAGGGAAAGGCCCGCACTGGAAGTTATCCACGCAACAGCAAGGCAAATTACAACTATGCTCAACAAGAAAAGTTCTTGGCTTCGCGTCCGGGCGATTTGATACAATACCTGTGGTACAATCCATTTAGCACTGACGATCACCAACCCGATAATTCCGATTCCTTTGACGATAAGCACGAGGACGGATTCGCCCGCATCCCCTGTTGCTCCAGCCAGTAGAGGCGTAACCAATATCATTGGAACAATAATGATATCCTGGAAAATCAAGATGCCAAGAGCTGTGCGCCCATGTGGGCTATCAACTTCAGCTCTTTCCTGCATCAGTTTGAGAACAATGGCCGTGCTGCTGAGGGATATAAGAAATCCTATAAAGATCGAGTTGCCAACGGGTTGACCCAGTTGCCTGGCTATAACAAAAGCAACCGAAAATGTTAACAACACCTGAATCGAGCCCCCCATCAGGACTGATTTCTTTATTTGCAGCAGCTTTTCAAGTGAGAGTTCGATTCCGATAGTAAAAAGCAATAACACAACACCGACTTCAGCTAAAATTTCAACTTCATGAACTGCCTTTACCAGTCCAAATCCGTATGGCCCGGCCAATATCCCGGCAAGGAGGAATCCCACAATCGCCGGTACGCGAAGTCGATGGCATATAAAGAGGATAGCAATGGACAGCCCAAATATGATAACAATATCATTTAGCAGCGGTATTTCCATATTCTAATTTGATTTGCTTTCTGATTTTATGTCGTACCGGATATCCGGTACGTCCATAAAAAAGTAAATAACTTGTGCTATAGCAGTTGATAGTTACGCTCTTTGGCGATCTTTTCTCCTCTATTTACAGCATATCCTACTCCTGGCTGACTCATTTCCAAACGTTTCGCTAAATCTGTGCAACTTATTCCCAACTCCCGAACAGCCCAATAGCATAACAAGTCCCTGGCCTCAACTTGAGCCTTGCGTCTGCCTTTTGAATATATTTCTTCTATTTCTATATCATATATCTTTGAGACCATCTGACTTATCTTTTTTAGATCATATCCCAATCCCTTTAATTTATAACCGCGTTCAAGTTTTTCTTTTGCCTCTGATAATAATGCTGTAACAAATTCGCCGTCACCTAATATTCGTTCATCTCCTTTAATACGATCCTGACCCTTTAGCCGCAATTTCTTTATCATAGACCATCCGCCAAGACTGCGTACCAAACCACCTCCTGTAAGCTCAGGTCTTCTTCCTTGATCAATGCCTTTTTTCATATATGAAAGATAAAATTTCCTTGATTCTGAAACATTTTTGCCAAAATATGAAAGAACATATTCTGCATCTTGCCATTCATGTTTTTTCTTACCCATTAAAGCACTATGTCCGCTATACTGGTATTTGTTTAGCTCCTTTATGTCTGACACTATTTTTGCACGCAAAGGATTTAGATGAATATAGCGGACCAGTTCCCTAAAATACATATTTTCCTGACAGATAATTGATTTGTATCTGTTTTGAAAAAGCTGTCCATGTCGTCTGTGCCTTTTGTTAAAATAGATTGCATAACCTGTAAGCAATCTTCTCATCAGAGTTGATATTTCGCCGCCGCTTCGGAATAAAAAATGCGCATGATTTGGGATAAAGGCCCAAGCATAACAGGCAGTTTGTGTTGCATGCAAAAGATCTGATAAACGATCAATAAAATTATCTTTGTCTTTATTGTCTCTGAATATGTTGCGACGCTCAATTCCCCGGATGATTATGTGATGTAAAACACCGGGTGCGTCCAGGCGGGCTAATCTAGGCATTTAAGACTACTATCAATGATATAACTACATGTCAAGTTATTTACTTATTTATGGACGTCCCGAACTTCGATCCCATTTGCTTCCTTATTCTTTGTGGGTGAGGGGTATCTTTTATCTGGAAGCAAAATTTATCCCCTATCTATAAGCTTTTCAAGCTTTTTCTACAGATTCAACGTAAAGGTCAGCGGTGCGGCTTGTCCGCGTCTGCTGGAGCGTTTGGTTGGCCGCCTTCTTTATACTTTGCTATCAGTCGGGACGATCCTGCTCCACAACTGATGATTGATCTCATTGTATCCTTCACAGATACGTCTACCTGGTGAACATAATTCTT
>JAHIKR010000299.1 GCA_018897415.1 Pseudomonadota bacterium | reverse complement strand
CAACGTAGGCATTATGGTGGTAAAACGCCTTATTGAATGGAAGGATGAGGTAATCCTTATTGAAAAGGATAAAGATATAGCTGAAAAGCTGGCGGATGAACTTGATTGTACAGTAATAAATGGCGATGGTTCAGACCCGGAAACACTGAAGAAGGCCCAAGTAGAGGAAGCAGACGTCATAATAGCTCTGACAGATAATGATCAAAACAATATCATCATCGGATTAATGGCCAAAACATTCGCCGATATCAAAAGCCTGATTAAGATAACCAAACCGGACTTTATCCCGATTAGTAGAAAACTGGGATTTGATAATATCATCACGCCGGCGGTAACTGCCAGTGTTCAGGCCAGTTACCTGACACGAGGTTTGAATATATTGGAACTCGTTAATCTGGTTCGGAGAGAAGCGCGCTTCTATCATTTATCGGCCGGTGAAAACCTTCATGAAAAAAAGATTGTAGATCTTTCTATCCCTAAAGATGCATTGCTTTTCGCCATCTATCGCCAAAAAGACTTCCTTATTCCCAAGGGTGACGTCGAGATTCGCAAGGATGATGAACTGGTCTTTATCCTTAAAGAAACAGCTCTTGAAGAGCTTAAAAATGCGCTGGGCGTGAAATGAAATTGTTGACATGCAAATACAATCTGCATGAGAATTGTCTGATTCATGATTCGCGCAGTTGGCAAGCTGTACGAACTTCAAAAAGTCTGGCGAGATAGACTTTAATAGAGCTATAAAAACTGTTTTTTTGCTAATTTTTATTCAACAATCATGAAAGCTGTGGAAATAGTCAGAAACCAAATAATAACTGGTCCGACGAGACAAAGAAATATTTACACATTAACCTAAATAAGTTATTGTTTAATTATGTCGGAATATAACTATACGGAATATTTTGAAAATGAGGTATTACGAAAACGGCCTTATTTAAAGAAGGAGTGGTGTATTCAGGTCATAGAAAATCCCATCAAGGTTGAGCGTCAAGAACATAACCGTTTTCGATTTTGGGGAGAAATCAAAGAACTTGGTGGGCGTGTATTAAGAGTAGTAACGCTTGATGATAAGAAGACTATTCATAATGCCTTCCCTGATAGGAGGTTCAGACTATGAAACTAAATTATTATCCTGAAACAGATTCACTCTATATTGATCTATCTTCTAAAACAAGCACGGAAAGCGTAGAAATATCCGAGGGTATCGTCATAGACTATGATGAAGATGGTCATATAACAGGGATTGACATTGATAATGCAAGTCGCAAAATCGACCTTAAAGAAATTATTCTGAACAAATTACCCGCACAACTTCAGACAATCACGGCTTAATCAAAAAAACGTCGAACCCATATGAGCCTTTTCGTGTCAACAGTAATAAAAAGTTAATGAGATAAAGCTTAACTTTTCCCTTGTATCGGGGGAGGATATCGAAGAGGGAACGAACCCGAATTATACGGTTATCTGTTTTATCCTATATATGACAAATTGAAACGTTTTAATCCCCTTTGGGTCTAATTCCCCGTAGCTTGCTGCGGGGGTAATTCATTATTTGTGATATACAAACCTTATCAGCATGAAAATAGTCTGATTCATGATTTGCGCGGTTGGCAAGATATCTGAACTTCAAAACTTCTGGTGAGATAGTCTTCAATGGGGTTATTCGGTTTTCTGTTTAATATTCAAATTATTGAAATAGACAGTTAGAAAAACTGTTTTTTTGCTGGATTGTTTAATTGTATATTTTTGATAAAACAGGGTTTCAATTTTTTGGAATTCCGGCTATCATAATTTAGTAATAACGGATTAAATTTTAGACTTGGGAGAAGTATTATGAAAGGTAAACTTTTGTGGATCATCTCGTTGGGTTTCGTCCTGTCATCCTTATACGCCTGTATGACCCATCCAACCAATGCAGGACCAGATGGAAGCGCAACTGATTTAACCGTCGGTAAAGTTCAGGGAGAAATTAAAGAAGGCATGCCTGCTTCCGATGTTGCGGCGATTCTGGGATCGCCCAATATTGTGACTACTGATGAAAAACGTCGGGATTGCATTGCCCAGGACGGGAATTTTTGCAAGTATGCCGATGGTGTCGTAAAAGACACAAGCACCGGTCTTGAATGGCTTGCCGGGCCTGACAGACATGCGACATGGGACGAAGCCAGGTCATGGGTGAACAATCTTACAGTTGACGGCGGAGGCTGGCGCATGCCGACAATAGAGGAACTGAAGACACTTTATCAAAAGGGCGCCGGAACCCGCAACATGACCCCGTTATTGGAAACTACTGGATTGTGGGTGTGGTCGGACGAAATAAAGGATTCGTCGGCGGCGTGGGACTTCAACTTCAACCGCGGCGACAAGTACTGGGGCTTCCGCAGTCACTCCAAACACGGGCGGGGTTTTGCAGTGCGCTCCCGAAGATGATGATGGATTATTTGGTCATTTGATTCTTTGATTATTTATAGGGGGTACAGGGGGATTTATCCCTGCTTGTGATATCTGCTATACAGCAAACATTTAGTCTTATTCACAACCAGTTGCGATATTGATATGAAATCAATACCTGAAACAGCTTGACATAAGTAAAAGAAAGCACCTTTGAATGAAAGGCTATATTCTGTTCCGATTCTTTTAATGAGTGCTTATATAATGTCGAACAGCGTTAAAAGTGCCACTGCCGATCCCTTCTACTTTTTTTATATCTTCAATGGATTCAAACAGGCCATACATATTTCTATATTCCACGATCTTTACAGCAATTACTGGTCCGATATTTGGAAGAATTACAAGTTCGGTGAGCCCTGCCCTGTTTATGTCAACAGTTCCCTGCAATCCCTTTTTCATGATCTTTGTTATGAACTTGTCGTAGTGATTTTCCAGATGCTTTTTTGCAGTATTACTGTTCTTTAGATCAAGCCACGTTTCTCTCTCCAAGGTTCCAAGCACGTATATCAATTGCTCTTCATCGAGCTTACCGTTCAGATCGTGATGGGGACAGTGGCGCAGCTTCTTTCCCGCCTCGCCTGATTCAACAATTGCAAAAGAAGAATCCGGAAGACGGCGTATTGTCAGGTCAGACCATCCCTGACAGATGCCTGAGCCATTACCACATAGGAACAAAGCAAATACACCAAAGAAAATTATACAAAAAGTTGAAGCTTTCTTTCTCTGTTTCATTTAGATCCTCCTTATGTTAACATCAAAAAAATATAGTAACCGTTCACGGAACATTGAAATTAGAAATTAGAAATTAGAAATTTGGCCTTCATGCTTTTGTACTGTTCTTCCCAATTTCCAATTTCAAGTTTCAAGCCGTGAACGGCTACAAAATATAATACTGATGGGTTGGTGTCAAGTTTAAGGGGAACGAAATAACCAGTGTTTGCTAATTTCATACATTTTATAATAGTTCTTCTAATATATTCCACATACCGGCCCCCTGAAGAACCGAACTTCTCTCCTCTTGAAACTTCTTTGCTATTTCTTGGTTTGATTATCGTTTTTGCATATTTTACCCGCATGCAGTTTCATAGGCTTGAAAAACGAATCCCAAAAGACAATGTTTTACGCATTGATCAT
>JAHIKR010000298.1 GCA_018897415.1 Pseudomonadota bacterium | reverse complement strand
TGGAAAAAACGGTTATGTTTATCATTCTGGCGCTTATTGTTCTTGTTGCAGCCTTTAACATCGCCAGCACGCTGATCATGATGGTTATGGAAAAGACCAAGGACATTGCTATATTAAAAGCCATGGGCGCCACAGATAAAAGTATTAGAAAAATTTTTGTTTTTAAAGGTATAGTAATAGGATCTATAGGAACGATTCTTGGAGTGTGCCTGGGATTTATTCTATGTACAGTGCTAAAGTATTACCAGTTCATCGAACTTCCAGGCGATGTATACTATATTACAACCCTTCCCGTAAAACTTGAGCTTTTAGATGTTGTTATGATAGCTTCTGCAACAATGGCTATCAGTTTTTTAGCGACACTCTATCCTGCAAGACAGGCATCTAAACTTGATCCTGTTGAGGCAATCCGTTATGGTTAACAGCGATTCTGTTTCAGATCATTTAATAGCTGCCAGAAACATCTGCAAGAGTTTCAACAACACCGGCGCCCGTATCGAAATCCTAATGGACTTAAATTTTAATCTAAATACCGGTGAAACTATAGCTGTTATTGGTGCATCCGGAATTGGAAAGTCGACTCTTCTGCATATACTCGGTACTCTTGACCGGCCTGATAACGGAAATCTTTTTTTTAAAGGAGATGATGTTTTCCTCTTTAACAATGATAAATTAGCTCGATTTCGCAACGAATTTGTCGGCTTTGTTTTCCAGTTTCATCATCTTCTCCCAGAATTCAGCGCTATTGAAAATACAATGATGCCCGCACTTATCAAGGGCCTCAGCAAGGATAGTTCCAGGGAAGCCGCAGAGGAAATACTGGTAAGGGTCGGGTTAAGAGACAGGCTTTTTCACAGGGTAGGAAAATTATCCGGAGGCGAACAGCAGAGGGTTGCTCTGGCAAGGGCATTAATCCTCAGACCAGCTGTTCTCCTTGCCGATGAGCCTACCGGGAATCTTGACAAAAAAAACAGCAAACAGGTTCACGAACTTCTTTTGGAGCTGAATCAAGAACTTCGGATGGCGCTGGTTGTGGTAACACACAACCTGGAACTTGCATCGTATATGTCGCAGAGCCTGACCATTATTGACGGAAAACTTGTGGAAACGGGATAAGTGTTCTATGCAAAGATGTTTAAACCTGATCATAATAGCAATTATTTTATTTCTTCCGGCCGGAGTATATTCTCTGGAAACAGTTCGAGTCTTAGTGTTGCCTTTTGAAGTCCACTCACAAAAAGAACTGTCATATCTTAAAACTGAAATCCCGGTGGTATTAAAAAAGCATTTTAGACAAAACGGTGCTATTGTAATAGAAACCGACAGCATTCCGGATTTCTCATTGGAAAATCAGCCCAAAAGCGCCGCCGGGATGAGAAATCTCGGCATTAAGAGCGGAGCTGATTATGTTGTCTGGGGAAGCCTGACCTGGCTGGGGCAAAAATTCAGCATAGATGCAAAAATGATAGAATCTTTTAATAATAAGCCGCCAAACATTTTATTTGTTGAAGGAGAAGGCGTAGAGAATCTGTTCGGAAGCGTAAAAAAACTCGCCGAAAATCTTGGGATAAGGCTTTTCAAGCAGGAAAAAATTGTCGAGGTGCTTGTTGAAGGAAATAAACGTATAGAAACTGATGCCATAAAAAAATATATAAAAACAAAATCGGGCGACATCTTCAATGCCAAAAGTGTTTCAGAAGATTTAAAGTCTGTATATTCAATGGGTTATTTTGAAGATATAAGAATTGAGTCCGAAGATAAACCTGAAGGAAAAACAATTATATTCAAAGTCAAAGAAAAACCTACTATCAGGGTAATCAACATTAAAGGCAACAAAGTTTATGAAGATGAAGAAATAAAGGAGCATTTAAACATCAGGACAGGCTCAATTTTAAATATATTTAAGATGAACAGTAATATCAGACGGATAGAAGAACTATACAAGGAAAAGAACTACCATAATGTTAAAGTGGATTACGATTTAAAGCAACTTGAACACAATCAGGCAGACCTTGAATTTATCATTGAGGAAGGCGAAAAAGTTCAAATAAAAAAAATAATATTTGAAGGGAACAATGCATTTGACAGCGACAAACTCAAAGGTCTGATGAGAACTTCGGAAAAGGGTTTTTTTTCGTGGCTGACTTCATCCGGAGAGATGAATATAGAAGACCTTAATCAGGACACCGCTAAGCTTTCGGCTTTTTATAATAATAATGGATATATACAGGTGAGAATTGGAGAACCGCAGATCGAATATAAGGACAAGTGGATATATATCACGATAAAAATAGATGAAGGGCCACGGTTCAAGGTTGGAAAGATTGATATCGAAGGAGACATAGTTCTATCAAAAGAGGAATTGTCCAAAAAACTTAAGATAAACAAAGAAGAGTTTTTCAACCGTGAAGTTGTTCGAAATGATGTACTTGCCCTTACAGACATATACTCTGACGAAGGATATGCGTATGCGGAAATAACACCACGTATTGACAAAGATTTTGATCAACTTGTGGTAAACATCATTTATGTTATTAAAAAAGGCAACCAGGTATATTTTGAAAAAATTATTATTGCTGGAAACACAAAAACAAGGGATAAAGTCATACGCCGCGAGCTTAAGGTGTATGAGCAGGAACTTTTCAGCGGGCGTCGTTTAAAAAAAGGGATGCGTAATCTCTACCGGCTTGACTTCTTCGAAGACATTAAGGTTAATACAATAAAGGGAAGCTCAGATGACAGGATGATATTGAAAATCGATGTTTCTGAAAAGCCAACCGGCACTTTCAGTTTTGGGGGCGGTTACAGCAGCACTGAAAATGTGTTTGCCATGGCATCCATATCCCAGAGGAATCTTTTCGGACGGGGCCAGATTCTAAATCTGAAAGGAGAAATTGGTGGAAGAACAAAGAGATACACCTTAAGTTTTACAGAACCGTGGCTTTTTGATATTCCATTATCAGCAGGTTTCGATCTTTACAACTGGGATAGAGATTACGACTCATACGAAAAGAACAGTCAAGGCAGCAGTGTGAGGTTTGGGTATCCGGTCTTTGATTTTACAAGGCTTTACTTATCATATAAGTATGAGATAAGTGATATTTCAGATATTAAAGATGATGCTTCAAAAAACATTCGGGAAATGGAAGGTGAGAATGTTTTAAGCAGTATATCCACCACACTGCGTTACGATTCGAGGGACAGGATTTTCAATCCCTCTGAAGGTCAGAATCACAGTATAAGCTTGGAATATGCGGGTATCGGTGGTGATATTGGCTTTACAAAATGCCTGGCTGAAACAGGCTGGTATATACCTCTGTTCTGGAAAACGGTTGGCTTTCTGCATGGTGAAACGGGCTATGTAAGAGAAACTTCCGGGGAAAAACTCCCGGATTACGAACGCTTCTATCTTGGCGGCATGAATTCAATGCGCGGATTTGACTGGCAGGATATTCATGTTACAGATGCGGATGGTGCTGAGATCGGAGGAGAAAAATATGTACAGTTTAACATCGAATTTATCTTTCCTCTAATTAAAAAAGCAGGAATCGTCGGTGTTATATTTTATGATACCGGCAACGTATATGATGGAAGTATACAACTGGGCGATATGCGACAAAGTGCTGGATACGGTTTTAGATGGTATTCTCCCATAGGTCCCATCCGCCTTGAAAATGGATATATACTGGATCCTGAAGAAGGAGAGGATACAGGTGGCCGCTGGGATTTTACAATGGGGGCAGCGTTTTAATTGAATTAATAGGAGGATAAAATGCAAAC
>JAHIKR010000297.1 GCA_018897415.1 Pseudomonadota bacterium | reverse complement strand
TCGAAACCCTGGCCCAGACCGTGTCTACAGATTAGTAGACTGATTCCCTGGCTTAAACCGTAAAGTGCGGTACATACCAGGGCAGGATAGCACGTAGCACCAGGGCGGGCAAATCCGAATACCAAATCAGAAAATGACCAAAACTAAGCAATTGGAAATCGGTGGTTTTTATTATTGGAGCATATGTGTTTTTGTCATTGTTTCGTATTTCGTGCTTCGAATTTCGAGTTTCAGATTACATGCCTGATTTAAAAAAGTTTTCCGGTTCATTGATTGAATCGGGCTTTTTTGTATATTCTGTCGGTATAGTTCCTTCCTTGAAGCATTCAAATATTGTCTTCTTAGATTCAGGAATAGGCAAAAGTCCGGTTTCTGCATCGATTTTAGAAAAAACCACTCCTTCCGGTATATGGAAGACCTTTACAGGTTTATCAGCAAGTACATACTTCATGAAACCAAGCCATATAGGGCTTGCAGCCTTGGAGCCAGTTTCACCTTTACCAAGGGAGCTTTCATCATCAAAGCCTACCCATGTTCCGGTAATGTAACGAGGGGTAAATCCCACAAACCAAGCATCATGTAGATTGTTTGTTGTGCCGGTTTTGCCGGCAACGGGTCTGTTCAATTCCTGTACCCTCCGGCCTGTTCCATATTTTACCACTCCTTCAAGTAGACTGGTAATTATATAGGCTGTACTCTGATCTATTACCTTTTTTCTTTTGATATTAGCTTCCTCAAGCACATTGCCGTTCCTGTCAATTATTTTGGTTATGAAAACAGGTTCGATGAAGTAGCCGAGATTGGCGAAGACAGAATAAGCTGTTACAATCTCCAGCAGAGACATGCCCGAAGACCCCAGAGCTATTGAAAGATCCCGGCTCAGATTTGAAGTAATGCCAAGTTTTCTGGCATAATCTATTACATAATCAATACCAATGTCTTTTAAAATTTTGATGGTTACTACATTACGAGACTTTGCAATGGCATCGCGCAGAAGGGTAGGGCCGTGGAATTTTTCTTCGTAATTCTTGGGCTTCCATGTAAAATTATGCTCAGTATCCTCAAATACTATTGAGGAATCGATTATTACGCTGGCCGGGGTATATCCTTTGTCAATTGCAGCCGCATAGATTATAGGTTTAAAAGCGGAACCGGGCTGACGTTTCGATTGAATGGCTCTGTTGAACTGACTTTCCCTGAAGTCTCTTCCTCCAAGCATTACTTTTACATGGCCTGTTTCAGCCTCAATAGAAAGCAGTGCCGCCTGTGTATTTGGTTCCTGTTCCAGCTCGAGTTCCCATAGATCCGAGTCAGTTATTTTATTTTTAAGTTTTACCAGTATAACATCGCCAATATCGAGGACTTCTCTAGGATGCTCCACTCTGGTTTCATAATAGGGGACTTCGGGATCCGGCTTTCTCGCCCAGCGCATACTATTAATATTAATTATCCCCTGAGCATTTCCAATACGAATGATAGCTGTATCGTTAGTATCATTAACTTCAATTACGACCCCATTAACTATCTTCCCTTCTTCAATAGGATTTTTTTCAAAGTCTTCCTGGAGTTCTTTTGAAAAAGCTTCGATTTCTTCTTCTGCGAGATGTTTAAGAGGACCGCGATAACCTTGGCGTTTGTCGAGAGCCTTTAAGCCTTTTTCTATCTCTTTCATTGCGGCTTTCTGCATCTCAATATTGACGGCGGTATAAATCTTGAGACCATCATTATATAAAGCATCGGGGCCATATTTTTTTTCAATATAACGCCTTATATGCTCTGTGTAAAAAGGAACCTTTTCAATATACCAGTTGCACCGCGGTTTTATATCCAGTTTAGTATTTATAGCTTCTGTTGCTTGGATGTTTGTAATATAGCCTTCAGCAATCATACGGTTTAGAACGTATATCTGACGTTGCTTTGCTTTTTCCGGATTCCTGAAAGGTGAGTATCTGCTTGGTGCCTGGGGCAGTCCCGCTAAAATAGCGCATTCAGCGAGGTTCAGGTCTTTAGCGGATTTCCCGAAATAATTTTCTGAAGCAGCTTCCACACCATATGCCCCATGTCCAAGATATATTTGGTTCAAATATAGAAAAAGAATTTCTTCTTTGGTAAATTTTTTGTCTATGCGATACGCAAGGATGACCTCTTTTATTTTACGTGTATAATTTTTTTCAGGTGTAAGTAAAAAAGACTTGGTAACCTGCTGAGTAATAGTGCTGCCACCCTGAACTATGGCGCCAGCCTCGATATTTTTAAAATAAGCTCTGATAATGCTTAAAAAATCTATTCCCTTATGCTTAAAAAATCTTGCATCCTCTGCTGCAATAAAAGCGTCTATAAGCACTTTCGGCATTTCGGACAGAGAAAGAATGATTCTGCGTTCTTTATAAAATTCGGCAATTTTTCTATTATCATCCGAATAAACAGTTGTAATAATTGGAGGACGATAATCGGTTAGAGAAGAAATTTTAGGAAGATCTTTGCTGAGGTAAAAATAAATCCCGCCTATGGCGATGGAGCTCAATAATATTATTAATACGATAAGCCCGACAAACCATAAGAATATATTTGTTATAAAACTTCCTTTATTTTGCTTGGCTCGCTTTTTTAATATGTCGGATTTGCTTTTTTGTTTAGCCATATTACAACTACCTTAAATACAACATTCCGAATTACATATAAAATTGACACTCTCGTAAAAAGTCGAATTTCTACCTTTTTGTCATTCCCGCAGAAGCGGGAATCCAGTTCTTTCAAGTACTTATGGACTCCCGCCTTCGCGGGAGTGACTCGACTTTTGCCTTTTTACGAGTTCATCAAAATATATATATTATCAGATGTCAGATCAGTTTTCAAGAATCCGTTAACATGAAAAAGAATTTGACATTATTACATAATACAGCTATCTAATCAAGTTTTAATCTATAGATTATCCAGATAGATAATTTCACTGCGTTATCAGTCGAAATCCTCGACGACGTACAACTCAAACAAACGAGGCTTATGCCCATGATCAGACTCGATTTTAATAAAATTAGAGGTCTTG
>JAHIKR010000296.1 GCA_018897415.1 Pseudomonadota bacterium | reverse complement strand
GTTTTTATCTCCTAAAAATTTGATTGAAGTCAAGTAAAATATTTGTCTTTTTTAGGCAATTGTAACATCTCCTTTTAGTTTTAAAGAAAGCTCGTCAAGTTGAGCCTTGCTCGTTTCTGCAGGTGCATTTGTAAGAAGACATGCAGCCTTCTGGGTTTTTGGAAATGCAATAACATCACGTATGGAAGGCTGTCCGCAGAGAATCATAACCAGCCTGTCAAAGCCGAATGCAATGCCTCCGTGCGGAGGAGCCCCTGAATCAAGTGCTGAAAGCATAAACCCAAACTTTTCCTCATAAGTTTCCCGCTTCATACCCAATGACTCAAATGCCTTTTCCTGTTGATCCTTTTTATGGATACGTATGCTCCCGCCACCAATCTCTGAACCGTTTAAAACAAGATCGTAGGCCCTGGATCTTACGGCAAGGGGGTCATCTTTCAAAAGTTTTAAATCTTCTTCAAGGGGAGCTGTAAAAGGATGATGCAATGCCTGAAGCCTTTTTTCTGTTTCATCATATTCAAGCAGAGGAAAACCGGTAACCCATACAAAACTGAATTCATTTTTGTCTATCATGCCCAGCTTTTTACCGAGATGGTTTCTAAGATACCCCAGAGCTTCATTTGTAACCTTTGGTTGATCAGCAACAAAAAAAACAAGATCGTTAGGTTCCATATCCAGGCGTTTGGACAGGGCTTCTTTTTCTTGGTCTGTAAAAAATTTTGCTATAGGCGATTGCCAGGTATCTTCCTTGACTTTTATCCAGGCAAGCCCTTTTGCTCTATATACGGAAACTAATTCTGTAAGATCATCGATTTCTTTCCGTGAAAAATATGAGCAGCTTTTTGCATTCAGTGCTTTGACTATTCCACCTTTTTTAACAACGCTGGAGAAAACCTTGAACCCGGATTTTTCAACAATATCTGATACATCCTTAAGTTCAAGGTTGAAACGAATATCCGGCCTGTCAAGACCGAAGCGGCTGACCGCATCTTTGTATGAAAGTTGCGGGAAGGGAAGCTTAATTTCTATCCCAAGAACATCATTAAGAATTTCTTTCATCATGCCTTCAGTTATATTCATGATATCGTTTTCGCCGACAAATGACATCTCCATATCTATCTGGGTAAATTCAGGCTGACGGTCTGCCCTCAGGTCTTCGTCCCTGAAGCAGCGAACTATCTGGTAATAGCGGTCAAGCCCTGAGATCATCAAAAGTTGTTTAAAAAGCTGGGGCGACTGCGGCAGAGCATAAAACTGGCCTGGATTTAATCTGCTGGGGACAAGATAGTCTCTTGCACCTTCAGGAGTGCTGCGTGTTAATACAGGTGTTTCAATTTCAAGAAATCCGAGTTTATCAAGATAGTTCCGAACAGATGCAGCAGCCTTGTGGCGTATGATGATATTATTTTGCATTTGAGGGCGTCTGAGATCAATATGGCGATATTTGAGCCGTATTGTTTCCGACACATCAATCTTATCTTCGATTAAAAAAGGAGGTGTTTTTGCAGCATTTAAAATTTTAAGCTCAACAACCGTAATTTCTATTTCGCCGGTTTTTAAGTTTGGATTGGTCATTCCTTCAGGCCTTGGATCAACAATTCCGCGTATACCAATTACATATTCGTTCCTGATTACATGGGCTTTTTCGTGAACCTTTTTATCTATCTTGGGATTAAAGACAACCTGGGTGATGCCTTTCCTGTCTCGCAAGTCAACAAATATAACTCCTCCGTGGTCTCTTCGGCGCTGAACCCATCCCATAAGCACAACTTCCTTGCCGATTGAGGATGCATCAAGTTCACAGCAGTTATGGGTTCTCCTCATTTCTCCAAGTGTATCATCTGACAATGGATTATACTCCTTTCAAAACTCCTGAACCATTTGCAAACAGCTCTGTAACTAGTCGAGTAGTCAAGTTGTCAACCACTCAACCATTTTTCTACTCAACCAATATTCTACAGACTTTCAGATAATTCATTTCACAAGGATAGAGGGAGGACTTCGAGTAAGACGTACATGTTAGTACGTCGTCGAAAAGTCCGACCGATAACGCAGTGAAATTATTTATCTGAAAGTCTGTATGATTTAAGTTCTGCTTTAACCTTTTCCACTATATTTTCTATAGGAATTGAAATCTGTTTTTTAGTTGTCATGTTCCGTAAAATAACTGCCCCTTCTTCAAGTTCATTGTTTCCTACAATAAGCACATGCGAGGCTTTAAGCCTGTCTGCTCGTTTCATCTGGCTTTTTAAGCTTCTATTGCTAAAATCCATTTCACACCGAATTCCCTCAAGACCGAAATTGCAGCTCCATCCAAAAGCTAAGGGCAAACTTTTTTCTCCAAGTGCAGCTATATAAATATCAGGCTTTTGTGTAAAGTCTTTATTCCTAAGGCCTGTTATTTCTGCCAGTCTGTCAATGCCTATTGCAAAGCCAATTGCGGGCTGGTCAGGCCCTCCTAAAGCCTTTACCAAGCTATCATAACGCCCACCCCCTGCTACAGCATTCTGAGCGCCTAATAAACCTGTCTGAATTTCAAAAGTAGTTCGGGTATAATAGTCCAGACCCCTAACCAGGCGTTTATCGATTACAAATGGAATTTTAAATTTTTCAAGACCATATTTAACTGTTTCAAAGTGTTGAGTGCATTCTGGACATAAATAATCTATTATAGCAGGTGCATCAATTATGGCCTCACGGCATGAAGAATTTTTACAGTCAAGCACCCTTAGAGGATTTTTTTTGCTTCTTCTAAGACAATCCGGGCATAATTTTTCTGTTACAGATGGAAGAAAAGCAGAAAGAGATTCTTTAAACTTTAAACGACATTTCGGGCAGCCCAATGAATTTATGTGGACTTTAGCGTCTGTTACTTCAAGTATGGAAAAAAGTTTCACAGCCAGAAAAATAATCTGCGCATCAATAAATGGAGAATCTATACCAAAAACTTCGGCGTTAATCTGATAGAATTGCCTGAACCTTCCTTTCTGGGGTCTTTCCATGCGAAACATTGGGCCTATGGTATAAAATTTCTGTACAGGATCCTTTGCATACATTTTATGCTGAATATATGAACGAACAACAGATGCTGTAGCTTCCGGCCGCAATGTAATAAGATCTCCCTTCCTGTCCGGAAAGGTATACATTTCTTTTTCTACAATATCGGTATCCTCTCCAATGCTCCTTGCAAAAAGCTCAGTGCGTTCCAGAATTGGTAGTCGGATTTCCTTAAATCCAAAATCCTCAAAAAGTGAACGGGCAGTTTTTTCGATATTTTGCCAGAGTTCAACTTCTCCTGGAAGAATATCTTTAAATCCTCTGATTAATTGAATCATTATCTACAGGTTTTCCTTAAAAGTTGCATGTCTAAAAAAGTAAAAGTATGGTAGTATATACAAATTTAATTTTGTATCTTAGTGCACTCTATTAAGTCAATATTAATGTTTCCCTTGACAAGCAGCGTTACAATTTATAAAAATGTGTAAAAATAATAAGTTAAGAGGAATAATACCATGCAATCGCGAGTTACGGTTACAACTCTATATAAAATGAAGGGAAAGGGCGAAAAAATTGTTGCCCTGACTGCCTATGATTTCCCATTTGCCAGGATGGTTGATGAATCAGGAGTACACTTAATCCTTGTGGGAGATTCATTGGGAATGGTGGTTCAGGGAGAATCAAGCACACTACCTGTTACAATGGATGAAATGGTATATCATACCCGTATTGTATCCAAAGCCGTCCAGAAGGCGATGGTTGTAGGCGATATGCCGTTTATGTCTTACCAGCCAGGCAAGGAGCACGCAATTGCCAACGCAGGGAGGTTTCTTAAAGAAGCTGGTGCAGCGGCAG
>JAHIKR010000295.1 GCA_018897415.1 Pseudomonadota bacterium | reverse complement strand
CGGGAAGTAATACGATCGTCGAGGTCGCTGTTACGGCGGTCCAGGGAACGCTCGAAGGGTCTTTCACGAACGATCTGACGGATTTTCTGTCGAGTTTCAAAAATGGAAAAGATCTGGACGGGGCATTGGCGAAAGGGACGTCAAATCAAAAAAAATATTTTGGCACGGGGGTTGATGCATCCCGGCTGAAGGAGGCTTTTGTAGTCGGTAACACATATTTTAGTTCTAAAGATTACGATAGCGCTATTCGGATTTTCGAAGAATTGCTGTCGGTCGTCGCAGCAACGCCAGATTTTAAAGCTGATATTTTGTACTTGTTGAGCTGTTGCTATACGGAGAAGGGGATGGTGACGGCGGTTAAAAAGGATTACACTTTTCTACGCAAAGCCATTTATTATGCCGAAGAGGCTCTTAAAGTAAAGCCGAATCTCTGGTATGTGTTGGGGAATATGGGGATAGTGTATACGACTTTGAAGGATTATAAAAATGCCGATATTTGTTATACTCGAGCTGAGAAGTTCGCTGACCGGTCAACGCCGGAATATAAAGATATCGTCATAAAACATCAATTCCTTAAAGCTTTGCTGAATGACAGGTAGATAAGTTTCCCCCTAAACATCCCTATCATTCGCTACTTCAAACCCATATCTCCAGATACCCTAATTTTACATTCTAACAGAAAAATTTTCTATTAGAGCAAAATAATTCTTGCAAAACAAGACAATTTCCTGTAAATTAAAAATATGCCTAAAAAAGACTCCTTAAGAGACAGATTGCGCAAAGCCGGTATCCGCCATTACGACGCGCTAATCCACGACCAGCCCAAGGAATGGCTGATCCAAAATTTCAGCGAAGGCGCTACCGACTATCCGATTAACGTTGCCCGCCTAATGCGCAACATTGTTTGGCAGATCAGAGAGCGAATCGTAACAAAAGAGAAGCCGCCGTTAAAAGAACTCCTAAGAACATTCTGGTACATGTATATTAAGCCGACTCTTTCCCGAGCCGGCGCTTTGGCCCAGGAAACAGATCAATATGCCCAGCTCATTGATAACATCGTCTACATGGTCAAAGAAATAGCAGTCATGGAATACAAAGACATCGGCTTCCGCGACGATAACCAAGCCAACAGAAGAGTGGGAGCCAATGCCAATATAATTCTTTTCTCAGAAAAACTTGGCCATCAGGCATTCTTATCTGATATCGCCGACAAATACAACGTCTCCATTCTTGCTCTTGGCGGCCAGCCGTCAGTCCTTAACGTAGAATATTTCGTAGACACCTTAAAAGAAGCAAAGATTAATTTGCAGCGCTCCTTTTATCTATTCAGCATAGTTGACTATGATCCCAGCGGCTGGATCATCAGAGACGCTTTTATGAATAACCTGAAATTTTACGGCATACCGAACACCCGGGTAATTGATTTAATCCATCCGGACATGCTCACCCCGGAAGAAGTTAAGCTATCCCGATATCAAATCAAAGAGCCGGAAGAAATGCGCGTTAAAAATAAAAACTGGCTCAAAGAAGTCCATAAAAGAGATTACAAAAACCAGCAATACCTTGAAGAAACCCAGAAAGACAAAAAAATTCTCTACGGATTAGAAGCCGAGTCCATATCCGGCAAACGGCTAAGCCAAAAACTAGAAGAAGAGATGGTCCCCTTGATCGGAAAGAGCGAAGACCTTCTTAAAATCTACGAATTAAAAAAATTAGATAAAGCTATAAAAGATTTAATAATTCACAAGATAACATAACCCCGACGCTACGGCCGGGACAAGGGAGGCAGTATGCCTAAGAAAGCAGAATTTATCAAATTCAATACCATTAAAGAATATTTTAAAGATGCCTTCAAAATGCGTTCCTCAGAGAGCGCGGTTAAAAAAGCCATCAGCGCGTTTGATTCAACAATAGAGACAGTGCTCAAAGAAGCCTGTGAATTAGGCCAAGCAGACAAACGCAACACAGTTATGGATCAAGATATAATTTCCGCCGTAGAAAAACACTTAGGAAAAAAGAATCTAACCTGGCAGGAAACAGCTGAAGAAATCATCCGTCAAAATCCCACTGATCTTGGTAAGATATCCAAAACAATTAACGACTACATTGAAAAAGATCAGAAAGGGTGATAACCATGACACAAAGTAACATTAAACAAGTAAAAGGACTCGAAGAAAGATTAAAGAAAATAGAAGATCGCATAAAAGCACTAGAGGATTTAACTCCAGAATGTGATGGATCCGCAATTATAATTAAAACACCGGAAAAGGAAGGGAATACTGAAAAATGAATCAGGGAGAACTAACCCTTACCATTGCTAAAAGGTTTTTTCTCACCCAGGCAGAATCTCAGGAGATCATAAAATTTATTCTGACAGAGATAACAGGGGGCCTTAAAAAAGGGGAAAGGATATCGTTGCGTGGTTTCGGCTCCTTCACTAAAGAAAAGCGATCCCCAAGAAAAGTCCGCCATCCCAAAACAGGAAAGATTATAACCATACCGGAAAGAATCACCGTAGATTTTAACCCTTCCGAATCTCTCATCCAAAATTTAAGTTAGCCTTAATACACCGCCCGCTGGGGCGGGCTGCGTAGTTGGTGTTTGCACCGTTCCGCCTCGCTGCCGCTCGGCTTCACTATCTCGCTCCCCTTCGCTGTCGCTCAGGGTCGCTCATTTGCCGCCTGGGTCGGCGGCAGGGCAGGCTTGGCCGCCTGCCCTAAAAACAATAAGGAATGTCGCTCGCCGACAAGGGTGAATAAAACAGGGGAAGCGGCTCAGGGGCGAGTCACCCCCGCCACAAAACTTGGCGGGGTCGGGCAAGCCAGGCGGTTTCTTAACGCAAAAAAATTGGAGCCTCAATTTCTCCAATTTTTTTGCTAAAACCGCCTTTGCCTATAATCGCGATTATAGGCACTTGCCCTTGCCTCACCCCTTCGCTCGCCACTGCGCCCACATCCAGTCTAAATAAATTTTAAGGAACACTGGATGTGGGCTTGGGTTAACATAACATCGTTATGTTAACTTCCCCTGTTTTATTCACCAGACAAGGCTCGCTCCCTATATTCAACCCCCGTTCCGCAGACCCGCCCACTCTTGGGGGGACCCCGGCGGCCAGAGCTTCTAGTTAATTTCTCGTCGAGAAAAGAGTAGTGGTTTTATATGGATGGCTTGAAGATCGTCGGTTGTAAGCGAAATGAAGAGCGTTTTTTGGCGAGTTATCGTCGGGACCCTGCGGTTTTTACCTTTTTCGCGTCATTTTTTTAAACTTCCTTTCTTCTTTTGAAGTATATATCCTGCAATTGGATTACCTGGATTAGATTATCAGAATTATACTTATGGATTAAAGATGTAATATTTTTAGACCCATAATAAACCCAAAACCGAAACGGTACCTTGACAGCCAACAGTTTCTTAATAGACTTGATTCTAATACGTGAATCAATCTCAAAAACTGTAACAGGTCTCAAATCTGCCAACCAGACAACATCAATTCGGCCATTTCTTCCGTCAGCTCTGATATTATCTACTCGATATTCACTAAAGCCTTTCAGATTAAAACTATTAGCCAAGTTGATGATCCTCTGTTGCATAACATTATGAAATTGTCTCTTACTTACAGATTTCTGCGAAATCTCTTCTGAAACGCACTTTATATTATGTAAGACAGATTCGATATAGCCTTGTCTCTCTTCAAGAACTTTTGGCATCCCACCACCTCTCTTACTAACAATAGACGTAAAAGAAGAATAAATCTAACTTAAATTTTTCCCCGATACAATTGTTTTATAGCTTGAATCGGGATCCCGCGAAGCGGGAATAAGGAGTGGCTCTCGTCGGAAAAGGGCAGGTATATTCTATGGTTCGTCTTGAAATCGTGGTTCTACGGGGCTATTAAAGGGCAATTTCCCAACGAGAGACCGTCGGGAAACACAAAACTTCATTTTCGCGGGTTTTGCGTTTGGCATCGGCTTCTGCAATGCCCCCAAAATACCTCTAATTGGCGTTCTATGGAGTTTTTTAGGTGGGTAATAGGTAGGTAGGTTTAAACAGAAATCTTTCTTTAACGAAACTGAACCTCTAAATGACTTCCGGTAGCTAAAGCTATTTTCTCTAAAGTACGCAGGCTGTAGCCCAGGTAATCGCCCCCCTCTAACCTTGCGATGGTGGCTTGGCTGGTATGGATCTCTTCAGCCAATTCTTCTTGAGTCAATCCTAATTTCTCTCTAAGCTTGGCAATCTTATACCCTAAAGCTAATCTTCGGCCTTCTTCTTCGTAGAATTTCTTGAAATCCTTATCCTTAAGTTCTACTTTTAAAACATCTTGAAAATCTAAAAGTTTCTTAGCCATTGTAAACACCTCCTATAATTCAAATTCGCCTTGACGATATCGTAGAATAAAATCTTCCATGTTTTTCTTCGCCTGTTCAATTTCCTTCTCGGGTAACTCTTGCGTCTTCTTTTTGAAAGCATGGAGTAATATAATATTTCTTTCCAGAAAGAAGAAATAAAAAATACGCGTATTACCCGTCTGGATCCTTATCCTTAACTCTCTGATTTTATCTCTTACATAATCAGCATAAGGCCGTAATAAGTTTGGGCCGTGTTCTTCTAAAAGCGCAACGTAGCGCCAAATCTTCGCCCGAGATTTTTTATCCATTTGTTGAATAAAATCTTTTACCGGGTAATCTCCTCTATGAGCTGGATAAAATTTAATTTTATACATCTTTCCCTTTTGATAAAAGTATATATCAAATTTGATATATTGTCAAGTTTTAATTTTATACCAACGCCTTCTTTTGATAACTTAAAATACTGGCCAACGTCAGCGGATTAGGATCCTCAATATCTACCGAGCTCCAGGCATCCATCATGTAACGCTCAATGTAAGTATAGGGTAGATATCCGTATCCCCTATCTCCCCATTTTCCCCAAGAATTTTTAAACTTGACTAATTCCTTTTCATCATCATAGCCACAAGCTGCAATCGCATGGCCGCCTAAACTTCTTTCCCCCTTCTTTGGCAAAGGCACAATACCGGTCTTTGTCTTAAGTATCCCCTTAAAAACCTCAATGCCTAAGACCGCTGGTCCTTTTGTTGCCAAGCTCATGCGCAGCTCATCTAACTTAAGTATGCGCGCATAAGTCATAATGCAAAACTTTTTCGCATTACTAAAGGCGCCCTGCTTGGGCCTGTCATTCTGATGCGGCCTATATGGCCAGAATTTTTCCTGGCAGACTCCTTTGGTATTAAGCGCCTGCATGGCTGCCCGGATAGTAGTCCCTTCTAATCCAGGCACACCATCGATCTTTTTTGCTTCCGCATAAACAAAACGCGGGGAAAGCTCCACTAATTTTTCGTAATCAAGCAACTCCTGATATTCCTTCATACCAGAGGCAGTAGCAAAACCCACGCAAACCCCTTCCTCTCCCTGATCCCTAACCGGCGACTGCTTCGGCGTATAATCAATTTTCTTCGGCAGTTTTATAACCGGCAGATACGCCCGCATTAAATAATCTCTATCATCAAACTTATCTCTAATACAACCGAATCTACTCATTTACTTTCCCCCTCTCTCCCCACTTAGCTGTTTCATTCACCAGGGCGTTCCATGCAAATCCAAAGCCAAAGGCAATACAGAATAATTTAACTAATCCTTCTACCCCTGGCCCTGTTTGTGTAATCTCAAACTTTGGAAAAATCAATAATGTAGTGACCAGACCTAAAATAACTGAAGCTAACGCCGACAACCAGTAACCATTTTTAAATTCCTTGACCTTCCCCTGTTTTAATTTTCTTAAATAGGGAACTATGGTTCTAGCCAAGACCCCGAATAAAATTCCTAAAAGTTTTAAGGCAAGCTCCATCTTTAAGTCTCCTTTCCCCTCACCACCTAAACCCGATCCCCGCGACTATAGACACTTCTTTCTGCGACTTGAGCGCTCGGATAAAGGCTTCTCCTTGGCCCTCAAAGATATTTCTTGATAGCTTAACATCTATTCCCAAATCTTCGCCTGTTTCGCTTTGTAATCTGATCTCTAGCTTGTGGTTTTCATCGAGCTTTGCCCATCCCCCCAGAATAACACTGCGGATATTCCCTTCTGCGCAGGGCATCTCAAATAACACTCCCGAATTTTTGTTTACCTTCCAACTGCCAAAGAGCGTAATTGTTTTTTTGCTTGGCGTTGCGCCTACGCCTATTTCGTATTCCAACCCCCTGACGGCCGGTTTCCCAACGCTTACTTTAAAATCAAATTCCGATTCTATTTCTTTATTAAAAACATATATGATCCTGTATTTTCCGGCTATATTCCAATACCCCTTAAGGGTAACGGCTTTGGTTATTTTTTCCTTTTTCCCGGCCGTAGATTTTTCGTAAGTATAGATAATCTCATTTTGCTTATTTACTTCCCAGGCGCCGGTCAAAGTTATCTTATCGGTTATGCCCGTTTCTTTTTGAACATTGAACGTGAACCGGTTATATTCATCAGTCTGCCACCTGCCGCCAAGTTTTACGATATAAATATGGTCATTCCCCTCGCTATCCTTTGAAGTCACTGCAAAAGATAACCTATTGTCTTGGGCGTCTATAAGCTCGCTCTCTACGGTAAGCTTATTCCCGGCAATCTGGTTACCCCATTTGTCTAATGTAAGCACAAGATTATGATCATTATTTAAAGACCATGCGCCCTTAAGTTTAACTTGTTGCGGAATATTGGATTCTTGCGATTTTTTTACATGGTAGGTAACGTAGTTATTCTCGTCTATTTCAAAGCTTCCATCGAGAACAGTCCTAAACCCGGGTACTTCCGACTCTTCTCCTGTTTTCTCGTAGATTAGTCTATTGTGTGGATCTATTTCGTATCTTATTTTTTCTGTTTTTTTCATCACGATCTGCTTAGAAGTCCCTCTGAACGTCGCAAAACTCCAACCTCTCTATTATTCACCTCGTCGCTACCCTTCTGCCCTTACTCCCCCCAACGTCGCAAAAGTGCTACTTTTACGACGTTGCAGCCAGCAGTTCTTATCTCTCGGATAACGTGTGCGAATTATCAGAACATTAAATCAAATGGATGCTCTTCAAAATGAAATAGCCCAAACCAGCAAACCATAAGATAGCACCAACTAGACTACATCTTTTTATAAGCTTGCGTCCAAACCCAACTTTCTTGCCCACATATTCCGTGTAGTCGGCTACATTTATTTTTTGACTGACAGTTTCATTTGGATCAATCTCGAGAGACTTTTCCATCTTACTCATTAGGGCTTCGAATCTCTCTAAGTGTCCGCATGCTCTGTTTTGCATTATGTGCCAAACAACTGAAAGCGCAGTGCCGACTATCGACACAACAATACCAACCGGTTCTTCTGGCATCTTGCCAGTTGTAAACAAAGCTACTAGAAGGATTGCATTTGCTCCCCAGAAAACACCAAATATGTTCCACATCACTTGATCTTGACTGGAGCGTAGACTTATCGCATTAGCAAGCTGGGCCCACTTCTCAGGCCTTTCAAGTGCTTTAGGCTTTGATGCAGAATTGGTTGTAGTGTCCATTTCTTAACCTCCTCGCAAGAGACGTTTGTTTTTCCATAACCCAAATGACCTTATTCTTTATCCCCTACTGCCTGCTCAGCCCAAGTAGTGATTACCTGTTCATTTGCCTCTGTTAGTCTTTTTGCCAGATTAAGCTTCTCATAATATTCTTTGAGGGCAGGGTCTGTTTTAAGCGCATCCTCCATTTTCCCTTGAAGGTCAAAAAGTTCACGATTAGTTAATACCGCGTCAGAAATAGCTGCATCAGAAAGAGGCAATGTCCTTACTAATTCATCCCCCATATCTTTCAATGCCTTTTCTAAAAGCTGACGGCCCTTTTTAGGCATCAAACTTGTAAGAAGCGCTCCACAAGAAAGCTCAAGTCCATGAGCAGGTTCATACAACCTTCTGATTTCGGTCGCAGTAACATCGTCAATACTGTTGGGTTTCAAATTTGCAATAGAGGATTCTATTTGCTGATACTTACTTAAGGCCTCTTCTAATCCCTGTCGTCCTGTTAAAGACAGAAGACCTTTTAAATTAAGGAACTGCTCACGGACTACCCGCCAGGTAAGACCAGCGGGAACCGTATAAGTAAGGGATGTTCCGCCACTTATTGTAGCTGCAAGAATCTGCACAGAAGCTCTGGCAAGGATACCTTGAGCGAGTTCATACTGACGCAAACGTTTATGCGTCTCAAGAATTGCTGAGACTCTTTTTGAACCCGGCAAACCCGGAGCTTTTACAACATTCTCATAAACCCAGGCTGCCTGAGCAATTTTCTTAGCCAACGCAAGGTCTCTGACCACTGTTCCTTTTTCATCTTTAAAAACTCGCCCTTCTTTTTTTCCTGTAAAAATATCACCGCTGACTTTATATTCTTTCGCTTCAATAGTTACAAAATAAGGGGGCTGTTTTACTTTTGATTTAAGTTCTTTCTCGATATTTTTATGAGTTATGTAGCTATACGAATCTACCGTGTCTCCTCTATAGGCAATGTTTTTAATTGTAATTTTGACTGAATATTCTGTGATTTTTTCAATTATTGCAGCCGTCCAAAAATGGTCGTAGATTGTACTTTTTCCTTGTCCAATAAGAACTCCTTTATTACGGTCTGAGGTAACGATTTTCTCTCCATGTTCTGGAAGAACTTTATTTACAGCGGCCCAGGCATCATCAAAAGTAACGTTATAAGTTTTTTCTCTTGCCTGAAAGCGCCCGGCATTATACTCTCCATAAGGAAGGTTTTTGGTCAGCGAGTCTATCGTTATTTTTTCAGGTGTTTCAGGAATTATAGGTGCTTGGGTGGGAAGTTGGGGAGTAGCCGTTTCTTTAAATCTAATCTCTTCTTTCCCAAATTGTTTATCAAGTAATGGTATGTACTCAGACGCTTTATTATCTTCTAGGTCCAAAAGCCGCAATTTCCATTTTTTATCCCCAGCGGTATCTAAATATACCTCGGCCTTACCTCGATACTCTTTTTTTATATCTGGAAGATTAGGGAATACCTCGTCTAATGTGTAAATGAATGAAAACGAAAAAACCTCTCTTTTAAATCCAAATTCGTCTTTTTCTTCATAGTGCTTAATATTAGCTATTGATTGAAGTTTACGCCGCGCCAATGTGAGACTAAAGCCTTTTTCTATTTGTCCAAATAGGTATTCTCGTGTTGCTTCATTTGTATAAGGCTTAATGTTGTCCGAATAAAATACCCAATCATATGTAAGTTCTTCCTCTCTTCCTAACATAGAGCTGTAGCGTTGATACTTGGATCTTACCGCGGTAGCAAAACCATTGTGGATAAGAAAATTTAAAAAGTTCCTATCTTCTATCCATCGCTCAGCTGTAGTCCGTACAAAAGCAGGTATGGATCCTTCATTTAAACATTGAAGAACAAATTGTTCATTTGCTTTATCATCGCGAGGAAGAAATATACTAATGGTGGTAAAACTAGATGATCGAAATACTAATTTTTGTATAGGTTCTGGCAGGTTCTCTCCATAAATAATACTATTGCCCAAAGAGAATACTATAGACATTATACATATAAAAAATATTTTTTGCATGGCTAACTCCTTCTATCTCTCTGGAAAAAGCATCCCATCCGTTACGACCAAATAATATCCTACAAACGTATCCTTTACCTTAACAACATCATATCCATTCAGAAAAACAGGTATTTCTACGGTTTTAACCAGCTGATAAACATTTGGATAATGAGGGTCTGAAGCATGGGCAGTAATTATCACTTTATAATTACCCGGTTGCAACAGGCGAAATATCGTATGCTGGTCTTGTTTTAGCATCCCCGTTGAGATAGGATGAGTAATTTTGATTTGATAAGTTGACTTATTTTCAACCATAACCAGCAAGGCTACATTCTCGCGTTTGACTGGACTAACTTCGACAGGAATATTTAGCTGGAGTCCAGAACATCCCACTAAGAAAAAACATATTGCAAAAATAACATAGGACTTCATATTCTTAATTAACATTCTTAGTCACAATTTTTCTTATATAATTCATGTATTCTTTTTCTCTTTATCTTTTCCGCTTATTTTTTCATCTCCTAAATATAACATTATTCTTGCTATCCCAATGATTCCGAGTATAATCCAGAACCATATATACCAAACCTTATTACAATTTTCAATAAGAAGTTTTACCCAGAGACAAGCCAATATTACAAAAATCAAACGATATGCCAGCCATTGATTTAATGTCCGACTACGCAGAATTTCCTTGATTCCATCAGCATAGTACTTTGCTATTTTATGACGAACTTCTCTAAAGCTTGCTGCAAAATAGACGGCAATGATTGTCAAAAAGAAACCAGCAACCGCCAAACCTATATCAAACTTGTTAATCGTACAAACTAAAAGCGCACCTATAGCTGCGGCCATTATTGTTGTAACCGTCCATAAAAGTATATCGAAATGACGTCCCCACTCTGCCGATTCTTTCGAGTCCACGTAGAACCTCCTGTCTTGTTTAATGCCCGCAATACTGCCTAACTTAAAATAACCGAAATATTTCGTTTATGCTCCCCCGCCATAAATCGTGGCGGACAGGCAAATTGGCATATTTTGCGCAGTGTTTTGTCACTTCTGCGCCAACATCTCTGCTGCCTCTTCTAGGTCTTCCGGAAACACATCCACATAATACCTCAGCGTCGTCGCCACATCTGAATGTCCTAAATATCGCTGAACTAATTTAGCGTTTTTGAATTCCTTTAAAAGCCTTGTCCCAACAGTATGCCTCAGGGAATGTGGCGAGAGATTTGATTCAATGCCGCTTTCTCTTACCCATTTCTTAAAATCCCTTTGCACCTGGCGCGGGCTGATCCTGGCGCTATTTCTAGAAACAAATACTGGTGCCTCGGGTAAAAGGGATTCTCCTTTTTTTACTTTAACTTTTAGATAATCTTTCAAATGCTCTTGCAGAGCTTTTGGGAAATATACTGTTTTAAATCTATCCTTCTTTTCCCCTTTTTTAATCCACCCTTTAACCTTTAGCTCAACCTTGATCCGGCTGGCATGCTCCACATTAAGACTTAGCGCTTCTGAGAGTCTTAGACCGGTAATAAGCATGAGGTGATAAAGCATATAGGCTCTTTCGGCATCCTTGCGGTTCCTAAGGGTTATTAGAAACCTTTCTTCTTCTTGCGGGGTAAGGCATTTTATATTTGTGCTCATTTTCGTTATTTTTAACCTTTTAAAAAATTATCCCCAAACAGTAGTGTTTCTATTATTAGTAATATATATTAGTATACTATTAGCCTGGAGCTATCACCTTGAAAACAAAAGAGTTAAGTTTACTTTCGGTATCGGAACAGAAGTTTTCGGTATCGGAACAGAAGTGCATAACTTTGATCTTATGTTTAAAACTACTATTTTTGACGGTATCAAAACAGAAGTGCATAACTCTATTTTCCCCCTGACTTATCCACAATTACTATTGGTTTCTTGCTTGGAATCTTATGTTGAACTGCCGGGGGAGATGGTTGTAATTCAAAACTCCCATCCTCAAACTTTGCTCTTACCGGCCAGTACATTTGAATGGCTTTTAATATAGCCTTCAAGCGATTACGAGTAACCTTATCCGCTTGTTGGTCCGTCCCTAATTGTTCAAAAAGTAATTGATCCGGGAAAGCTATAGTTTCATTCAGGCCATTATTTCTATACGCAAGGAACCTATAAAAATCAAGCGCTAAGGGGTTTCGTTTGAAACAACGCACCACATTCATATCCAACGGCACAGAATGCTTATGAATATACCTGGCATATCCTTCATCAAGAATTATCTGCCCTTTTGCAAATGTGAGCTGGTCCGGATTCCTGACATCAAAATGAATATCCCAGGCTCTAGCGACTAAAGAATGAATACCAATAATCCGTCCGGGTACGGGATCTTTAGGCTCAACCTTAATGACACTCGTAACATAATTGATCAATTGTTTCAAAAGCGCTTTATTAGCGTAGCCCGCTTCATACCCGACTTTTTTTACATATTCATTAAACGTTCTGCCTACCTCAATGATATTTGTATTTTTAGTTCGTACCTCTGTATCAATAAAAATCTGGTTTATTCGCGCGTAACAGCCATAAGGCACCTCATTTTTTTCATCGCGCGTAATGGTAAGCTTGCATAAAGAAGTTTCCTTTGTCCAGTATGCCGGATTACCGTTTAATTTATGCGTCGGCAAACCGAAGACCATAAAGATATTAGAAGAAAATCCGATCTTTTCCTTGACCTCTTCAAATCTCTTTTGCACTATCAAATCAATAAACCCTTCTCCTCCTATCCTCGCCAATTGGTTTTTGGGGCTCATTTTTTCTCTAACTCCTGCTTTAATTTCTCAAACTCTCTTATCATAAGTCTTGACTTTGGGAAAGTCCTGCCATTTTCCCATCTGTAAATAGTCATCATCGTAACCCCTAACCTGCTGGCCATATCTTCGCGGGAAAGCTTGAACTTCTTCATTAAATTCCGGACCTCTTTCTGTATATTCAGGCCCCACTCAGGTTGTTTTTTATCAGTAGCCATCTATTCCTCTTTCTTTTCTTCTACCTTAAGTTGTTCTATTTTCTCTTTAGGTATAGTCTGTTCTAGCCTATTAATCCAGATTTCCTTCTGGAAAAGCGCATCTTTAGTGCTTAAAAGTGCCTTTTGTGCCTCTGTTGCCTTGTCTGACAAGTCATTTATCCTATCCGACATCTCTCTTTTGATGTCCGACATCATCTTTCTGCTGTCATATAAAGAGAATCCCAAAAAGCCGCCAATAAAGACTGCCAAGATAGTAAGCCAGATAGCCGTAGTTTTCCAAAGTGTAGCATTTTTAATGAGTTGCTCTTGTTTCTTTTGTAAGTCTACCATCATATTTCTATAATCAGACAGGAGAATAGGTAAATTTTTGATGTCGGACTTCGGTTTGTTTTTGATGTCCGACTTGTCAAATACGCCGATGTCGGACGTAGCAGGGTTGTCAGAGGACCTTAATTGCTCAAGTCTTTGTCTTTCTCGCTCAGCTTGGTAGTATTTCTCCACATCCGCTCTTAAAATATAGGTTTTCTTACGATCGTTATTTAGTAATTTTTGGGTTTTCCAGGCATTCTGTAAGGCAATTCTCCAAGTATGGCGCTCAGAGATTCCTAAAAGATCAGAGGCGTCCTTGATAGTAATCCAAAGTTCGGATTTTCCGGTTTCCGTATTTTCTGTTTGGTTTATAATATCGGCCATTGGCTAAATTATAAAGCAGAAGTTATACATTTGTCAAGCAAAATTTTTATTTCAATATCTCTGGATACCATACCCCAAGAAATAGGACGGATTAACTCTGAGTATCCCTATCATTCGGCGCTTTATTCGTTCGTCTCTAGATACCGCATTTCCAATCTCTACGAGCAAAATATCCCTTTAGAGCAAAGTAATCCTTGCCCCGTTAGAAATTTTGGTTTATACTATAATTAGCGATTTGTAACGGGGCGCGCAAAACAAGACAATTCCTTGTATTTTAATATTTACAGCAAATTTACAAAGGCGCTTGACAAAACAATTATTTTCGTACTAGGGGGGGGCTATGGCAAGGATACCGAATGGATTATTGAGGAATTGCTTGATCGCATGTGCGGTTTTCGGATTGTTGGGTATTAGTTCAATATCGTGGGCTCAGGATGAGGGAGGACAAAATGAACTTTCACAAAATCTTGATCCCGTGTTTTTCGTGACTCCTAAAGAGTGGCAATTGGGGGCCCGCGTAGAGGAGTATGAATATATGTTTGTCACGACTGCGGCGGATACAGGAGCCTCTTTTACGATACTGGTGCGCAGATTAAATGTTCCGGGGCAGGATGCCCGCAAATGGGCAGAGGATGAACGATCCTCTGGTGTCGTACATGGTGCTATGGCCGGCGGTCTCGAGGAAACGACTATCGGAAAGATGACGTGGTATGTGGTGAAAATGGAAAAAGCCGTGGCGGTGGAAGGGCAGTCCAAACCGCTTATGATGACGATCAGGCAATATTTTTCGAAAGCGGCGGGAAGTAATACGATCGTCGAGGTCGCTGTTACGGCGGTCCAGGGAACGCTCGAAGGGTCTTTCACGAACGATCTGACGGATTTTCTGTCGAGTTTCAAAAATGGAAAAGATCTGGACGGGGCATTGGCGAAAGGGACGT
>JAHIKR010000294.1 GCA_018897415.1 Pseudomonadota bacterium | reverse complement strand
TAGACAAAGCCAGAAGCCGTAAGCTTGGAGGAACAGGGCTGGGCCTTGCTATTGTAAAGCATATTATACAGACGCATGGTGGATATGTTACGGTTGAGAGCGAGCCTGAAGAAGGAAGCAATTTCATTATCCACCTGCCTAAAGCATAGTATCAATTTTTTCCATTTTTCATCCCTCCATTTAATTCTATTGAATCATTTTCAAATCTAAAAGTTCCAATTTTTTTAAAATTTAACCAAAATCTAACATAACTATCATTTTGCTCTAACAGATAGATATAAGAATCGCCGGCAACTCAAGATTAAATTCTATCCGAGAAGGGGTGGAAAAAAATTTAACAGGAGGAAACAGATGAAAAGATTACACTTAAGTCTATTGCTTTGTTTGAGTTTTGTGCTTTTGACCGGGATTCAGGCCAGGGGAGGTGACTTGGCGGATATCCTGAAGCAAAAAGGAATTATTACCGAGGAAGAAGCAAGAGAAGCAAGAGAAGATAAGGCTAAAGGAAAAACTTTTAAACTTTTAGAAAAAATAGATTTCTCGGGAGATTTGAGACTTCGTCACGATACGCAGTGGAGAGAGACAGACAGTGACAATTACGATCGCAACCGTGAGCGGTTTCGTCTCCGTTTTGGTTTTACAACAGAACCGACTGAGACCACAAAACTTGGGGTACGGCTTGCATCCGGGTCAGGGTATCAGAATACCACAAATCAAAGTTATGACGCACATGCGCGGGGCAAGGAGATTTTTATCGACAAGGTCTACGCGTCCTGGCAACCTGCTGATTTTTTTAAGATCACAGGCGGGAAACATGAGAATCCCCTGTTTACTACTCCTCTGGTCTGGGACCCTGACGTCAATCCTGAAGGGTATTCCGAAGAACTTAAGTTCAATATAACCGACGGTGTGCAAGTCTTCGCAAATTTAGGGCAATGGTTCATAGAGGAGTTGGACATAAAGGATACCGACAGAGATCCTACCCTACTTGCGTATCAATTAGGTTTCGCAATCAAGCCGTCTAAAACAGTAAAATTTGAAATTGCCGGCGCTTATTATGATTTTAAAAACCTGGATAAACTTGAGTGGGACAAAGTAGACGGCGTACTGAAAGACAAGACAGAATTCCTGGGGTACAATCATAAACACGGTCAGCAGATGATTTTTGACAACAACAAAAAGCTTCTCAATGAATTTGGCTGCTGGGAAGTGGGGGCAAAACTGAAGGTAAAAAATACCCTGCCTGTGCCATTTTCCATCTTTGCAAACTTTATAAAGAACGAAAAGGCCGATATTAATGAATTAATAACAAAAGGGGTTGGTCGCGGAGATAGCGACCCTGCAGATCTCGCCAGCTATGGGGGTGATGATCGTGACACAGGCTGGCTTGTAGGCTTGTCTGTGGGGAGCAAGAAGAAAAAAGGAGATTGGTACGCAAAATACCATTACCAGGTATTGGAGGATTATGCATTTCCGGCTGTGTTCGTTGACTCCGACTTCCACGACGGCGGAACCAATAACAAAGGACATTATATTCATGGCAGATATTTTTTTGCCGATAATATTCAGGCCAGAGCAACCGGTTTTTTTACCAAACGTGACGATGAAAGCAAGGATGGGAAAAAGGACGAGGATCGCGTGCAGTTGGACATAGTCATTAACTTTTAGGCAACTAAATCAGCCAGGCTAACGGAAATCTTATTATATTCTAACAATAAACTAACAATTAAGCTTTATGGTAAAAATATTAAAAAGATGGGAGGAACTATGAAGAAGATAAACTCTATTATTGTAATGGCGATTGCCTGCTTGTTTTTTATTGCGACAAATCCTGCACAGGCCGGCAATCTTGTAATTAAGGGATCAACTACGGTTTTGCCGATTGCCCAGAAAGCTATTGAAGCCTATATGGAAGAGAATCCTGATGTTAAGATTTCTCTTTCCGGTGGCGGGTCAAGCAATGGGATAAAGGCGCTTATCGATGGGAGCACAGATATTGCAACTACTTCACGATTTATCAAGGATAAAGAGGTAAAGTTAGCTGTTGAGAAAAATGTGTTTCCGGTTGCTTTTGCTATAGCCTATGACAGCATCATACCTGTCGTACATCCCAGCAATAATATTAACAACCTTACACTTGATCAGCTTAAAGCCATTTACAAAGGCGAGATAAAAAACTGGAAAGAGGTGGGAGGCCCTGACTTGCAGATCGTTATTAACTCTCGCGATACTTCTTCAGGCACTTTTGAAACCTGGGAAGAGAAGGTAATGAAAAAAGAAAGAATTATACCAAGAGCCCAGGTTATGGCTTCTAATGGCGCGATTGTGCAAGCGGTTTCGAACAATAAATATGCCATAGGATATATTGGTATTGGTTATTTATCCCCAGGCGTAAAGGCACTTAAAGTAAATGGAATAGAAGGAACAGAAGAGACAACTTTGAACGGGTCATTTCCAATAAGCAGACCTCTTTTCATGTTTACCAATGGCTGGCCAAAGGGCGAAGCGCTTGACTTTATTAATTATGTTATTAACCCAAAAAAGGGCCAAAACCACGTTGCCGCCAGCGGATATGTCCGTTTATATTAATCCACAGATTACGCAGATTACACAGATTTTTGTGAGTTATTGGGTTAAATTTTTCGTAGCTTGCTTCGTTTAGATTGTGAAAATCAGATGAGCGATACCCCGTAGCTTGCTGCGTGGTAGTTCATAAAGTTTTCTGAAGCTTCAGAGAACCAGATTTATAGGTAAACGAGATGGCCAATAAACGCCAGATAACAGAGCGGACAATGC
The DNA here is from genome assembly GCA_018897415.1 of Pseudomonadota bacterium. Lineage (GTDB taxonomy): Bacteria > Desulfobacterota > Desulfobacteria > Desulfobacterales > ETH-SRB1 > B13-G4. Next base: position 2,193 of record JAHIKR010000294.1, on the reverse strand, counting down.
GCATACTCTTTTTTGTTGTAGCATCAGCTTCAATAGTGATGCTTTTCATGATTATGATATTTCTTTTCATGGAAGGAATCCCAATTTTTGATGAAGTTTCTGTTAAAAATTTTATTTTCGGAAAATACTGGTACCCCACATCAGAACCCCCTGATTTTGGAATTCTGTCACTTATTGTAGCTTCATTGGCAGTTACTTTGTTATCTGCTTTAATATCAATTCCACTCGGGATACTCACGGCAATCTATATCGCAGAGATAGCATCAAAAAAAGTCAGCGAGATTATCAAGCCCATGGTTGAGCTTTTAGCGGCGCTTCCTTCTGTTGTTATTGGTTTTTTCGGGATGGTTCTTGTCGCTCCTTTTTTGCAGAATGTTTTTGGTATCCCAACCGGATTGAACCTTTTTAACGCGTCATTAATGCTGGCTTTTATGTCTATCCCTACTATTTGCAGTCTTTCTGAGGATGCAATACACAGTGTTCCGAATTCTCTTAGAGAAGCCTCATTGGCATTGGGCGCAACACATTTGGAGACTATTTTAAAGGTTGTCCTTCCTGCCTCTCTTTCAGGTATCAGCACGGCTGTAATTCTGGGTATGTCCAGGGCAATCGGCGAAACTATGGTCGTGTTAATGGTAGCTGGAGGAGCCGCTCTTATACCAATATCTATATTTGATCCAGTAAGGCCAATGCCTGCCAGCATTGCTTCTGAGATGGCGGAAGCCCCATTCCGCAGCGCTCATTATCATGCTCTCTTTGCAACGGGGATAGTACTTTTTATCTTCACGTTTCTTTTCAATATTGTAGCAGATCATATTGCTTATAAATATAAACAGGTAGGAGAGGCAACACTTTAAAAAATTAAAAGGTGGATATAATGTCTGTATCATTGCCTTCTCTGCAACGACGCAGAAATTTTTTACAGAAGATTGTATTTAATGTTTTTCGTCTTGCGGCTTTAATCAACGGACTTGCGCTTTTCATCATTGTGTATTTTATGGTGGCAAATGGATGGAGAGCCATAAACTGGACATTTTTAACGCAACCACCAATGGATTCAATGACAAAGGGCGGAATCCTTCCATGTATTGTGGGAACTTTGTGTCTTAGTATAGGAGCCATCTTAATAGCTATGCCCATTGGGGTAGCATCTGCGATATACCTGAATGAGTATGCAAGACCAGGCCCGCTAATAAGGGTGATCCGGATAGGAATAAATAATTTGGCAGGTATTCCATCTATTGTATTTGGACTTTTTGGCCTGGCGTTTTTTGTTGTATGGCTAAAAATGGGGGTTAGCATAATCGCAGGAGCTCTTACTCTGGGGGCAATGTCATTGCCTGTTATAATAGGGTCGACCGAGGAAGCTTTAAGAGCAGTGCCTGATACATACAGAGAAGCTTCGCTTGGACTTGGCGCTACTAAATGGCAGACGATTTACCGTGTTGTTTTGCCGGCGGCTCTTCCTGGGATACTGACAGGGACTATTTTGGGAATTAGCAGGGCTGCAGGAGAAACAGCTCCTATTATGTTTACTGCCGCGGTGTTCTTTACACCCAGTTTGCCCGTATCTATATTTGATGAAGTAATGGCATTACCATATCATATTTATGTTCTTGCTACAGCGGGGACAGAGATCGAAGCAACTCGTCATCTGCAATACGGTACAGCACTCGTGCTGATATTTCTTGTTCTGGGCATGAATCTTATCGCAATAATTTATCGTTTCCGTCTCAGAAAGCGTATGCAGTAAGCCTGAAGCGGATATATTTTCAAAAAGCTAAGCCGTGAAATTAGTATAAGGAAATTTGTGTGGATAAACCTGTAAAAATAGAAGTAAAACATTTGAATTTTTATTATGGCAGTTTTCAAGCGTTGCAGGATAATTCTCTTAATTTTCATATAAATGAGGTGTCTGCCCTTATTGGGCCATCAGGCTGCGGAAAAAGTACTTTTTTGCGCTGTTTGAACCGAATGAACGATTTAATCCCCACAAGCAAAGTGGAAGGCAACATCTTATTAGATGATCTTGATATTTATGATCCTTCAGTAGACGTGGTAATGCTTAGAAGTCGCATCGGCATGGTATTTCAAAAACCAAACCCTTTTCCTAAGACTATTTTTGAAAATGTGGCTTATGGTCTAAGGGTTAATGGATTTAAAAATAAGACCTTCATTGAACAACGTGTTGAG
>JAHIKR010000033.1 GCA_018897415.1 Pseudomonadota bacterium | reverse complement strand
ACCTTTGAAAAATGCTCAATTTTGTTCAAGTTCAAGGAGGGCGAAAATTTTAAATGTAGGAATACATTGAGTATTTCGAGGCTTAAAATTTGAGTCTGACGCTGAAATTGGGCAAAAGGGGGCGTTTTGCAAAGGTCTCATTCTGAATGAGGAGATTATGGCTGTCGTAGACGTTCAAAATATTAATGGAGAGAAAGTTTCGCAGATTGATCTATCTGACGATATATTCAATGTGCCGGTAAAATCGGTTGTCTTGCATGAAGTTGCAACAATGCAGCTGGCCTGTCGGCGTTCAGGGACAGCATCTGTTAAGCATCGAAGTGATGTAAAGGGCAGTACAAGGAAACTGTTTCGTCAAAAAGGGACTGGTCGCGCACGTCGCGGCGATATAAAATCTCCTTTGCTCAGAGGAGGTGGGGTTGTTTTTGGTCCAGATCCAAGATCTTATTATTACAAGGTGCCCAAAAAGGTAAAAAGTTTGGCGCTTAAAATGGCATTGAGCAGCAAATTCCAGGGGAATTGTCTATTTGTTATTGATACGATTGAACTTGAGCGTATTAAGACAAAGGAATTTTTGAAAGTATTAGATGCATTAAATATGAAAAACGTATTGATAATAAATGATAAAGAAAATGAGAACTTGGAACTTTCATCCAGAAATGTGCCTGGTGTAAAAGTTTTGAGAACTGAGGGATTGAACGTATATGACATCCTCAAATATAAAAATTTGGTTCTTCTTGAGCCGGCGATAAAGGCTATTGAAGGGAGGCTGCTTAAATGATTTATTACGATGTTATAAAGAGCCCTCTGATTACCGAGAAGACAACTATTCAAAAAGAAGCTTCCAATCAGGTTTCATTTAAGATCTCTCGCAAGGCTAACAGGGTTGAAGTCAAAAGGGCTGTAGAGAATATATTTAATGTTAAAGTGGCTGGTGTGCGTACAATGCAGGTGAAGGGTAAGACCAAACAGAGAGGTCGCATTATTGGAAAGCGCAAGGACTGGAAAAAAGCAATTGTGACATTAATGCCCGGCGAACGTATTGACTTTTTTGAGGGGGTATAACCTCCAGTAGAACAAGTGAGGCTTTATAATATGGCGGTAAAGAAAGTAAAACCCACATCTCCAGGAAGGCGTGCTCAAATATATTCAACGTTTGATGAAGTTACCAGCACAAAGCCTGAGAAGAAATTACTTAAGATAATTAAGAAAACAGGCGGGCGTAATGTAGACGGACGTATTACGTGCCGACACCGCGGCGGTGGACATAAGCGGCAATACAGGATTATCGACTTCAAAAGGGATAAAATAGAGATTCCCGCTAAGGTGACATCGATTGAGTATGATCCTAATCGTAGCGCTAGAATAGCTCTTCTGCACTATAGAGATGGCGAAAAAAGATACATATTAGCGCCGGTGGATCTTGCGGTTGGCGACACTGTAGTTTCAGGGCCTGAGGCAGATATAAAACCTGGGAACGCACTCCCTTTAAAAAATATACCGCTCGGGACACATATTCACAATATAGAGCTGCGGATGGGAAAAGGCGGTCAAATTGTCAGAAGTGCCGGCACATTCGCACAGTTAATGGCAAAGGAAGACAGGTATGCTCTGATAAAGCTTCCATCCGGCGAAGTTCGCATGGTACTCATTAATTGCAAGGCAACCATAGGCAGGCTCGGTAACGTCAGCCATGAGAATTTATCTTTGGGAAAAGCGGGCCGGAAACGTTGGCTTGGTAAACGGCCAAGCGTACGGGGTGTTGCGATGAATCCAGTTGACCATCCAATGGGCGGAGGTGAAGGAAAATCTTCAGGAGGACGGCATCCTTGTTCACCATGGGGTATGCCTACGAAGGGCTATAAAACCCGCAAGAAAAGAAAAAGTGATCGCTATATAGTTAAAAAGCGTACAAAGAAATAAGTAAGCTTTCATAGGTTCAAAAGTTTACCGGTCAGGGTTATCAGATTAGTCATTTGTTATGCATCGTTAATTCAGCGCTATACAAAGCCCACTGAACCTTCGAACCCTGAACTGGTGAATGGTTACAGAAATAACAACAGGAGAAGTTATGTCACGGTCGTTAAAAAAAGGTCCATATATTGATTCAAAATTATTAAACAAAGTCCTGAAAGCCCAAGAGACACATAGTGGCAGGGTTGTTAAAACATGGTCTAGGCGTTCGACAATTATTCCTGAAATGGTCGGCATTACGCTAGCAGTACACAATGGAAGAAAATT
>JAHIKR010000293.1 GCA_018897415.1 Pseudomonadota bacterium | reverse complement strand
GGCATTAAGAAAGAAAGAAATGTTGCGGAATCTCCTTTTTCATCTGGAATTTTTCTGAAAGATATTTTTGCCGATTTTAAATCCGGTTGTGATAATGCATCCTTTATGGCTTTTTTATTCGCACGCTGTTTCTCCAGGATGTAATCCAGTTTTCTCAACTGCGCCAGCCCCACTGCCGCATTAAGCTCACTGATGCGAAAATTTGTGCCAAGAATGGGATGGCCCTCGAGCCCCCTGTCATTGCCTATATGATCATGCCCGTGGTCGGCAAAGTTATCTGCTGCTGTATAAAGTTCTTTGTCATCAGTAATAACAGCGCCTCCCTCGCCGCATGTAATTGTTTTGACGGGATCAAACGAAAAACAACCCATTTGGCCGAATGTGCCCAAAGCCTTTCCGCCAAGAGTTGCACCTATAGCCTGGCAGGCATCCTCTATAAGAATAAGACCTTTTTTATCGCAAAAATCCTTGATTTCATCAATACGAGCCATAGCGCCGCACATATGAACAGGCAATACAGCCTTTGTACGCTGAGTAATAACTTTTTCGATGGCTTCAGGGTCGAGGCATAGGGTCTCATCTATTTCAGAAAATATAGGAACAGCACCTGCATTCAGGACAGCTTCAATGGTCGCTATAAATGTAAAAGGGGGAACAATAACTTCATCTCCCGCACCAACGCGGCACGAGGCCAAGGCTATGCTTAGAGCAGCGGTACCACTGGAACATAAATGACAGTATTTTGCCCCAATACGGTCAGACAGTTCAGCCTCAAACGTCTTGGCCTTCCAGTGTCCCTTTCTTGCCTGATCAAAACCATAACGGAAAAGCACACCTGTATCGAGGACATCCCCGACCTCTTTACGCTCCTCATCGCCAAATATTTCAAAACCCGGCATAACAAATCTCCTTAGTATAGTTGTTTATTATTTAGTGCCCGAACGAAAACTAGAAAATTTTTTCAAGTTCAAGGAAGGCGCAAATTTTAACCGCAGGAATACATGGAGTATTTTGAGGATAGCGCTAAAGCTTCACTGCGTGCCAAAATTTAAGCCTGACGCAGAAATTGGAGAAATTAGCAGTTTTCGTTCAGGCACTATTTAACTGCTCGCTCTCTTAAGATCTGTCTCATTTTTTGCAAAATAATCACGAAAATACTGTTTTATCGCCATGCGAGCATATTGACTTGCTCTTATTCCTATATATTTTCCATGAGCCACAATAACGGATATGACTAGCTTTCCTGATCCTTCCTTTTCCTCAGCAAAACCCACAAACCAGTCATATCTACCATCGTGTTTTTTAGTGTCTATAGAACCAGTTTTGCCACCAATATTCAACTTTGAAAGAATATGATCGGTTCGGCAACCTCTAAACATTTTACTGCAAGTACCCGAACGTATCGCAGCCCTCATGAGGCGGTTAACAATATCTGATGCTTCGGATGTCACCGCCTGGTTCATAGTTACTAAATGGCTGCGATAAATAGTACACCCAGTACCATCAATTATTTGATCTACAATAGTAGGTTCTATCATCCTGCCCTGATTAAGAATCGCCGAGATCATCACGGCTCCGTGAACAGGTGACATTTTGGTTTCATGGTTAAATCCGCTTGCTATTTCAGCCCACTGGTAAGGATCATCAGATAAAGATATAAAACTCGGAGCAAGTGGAATTTCAAAATTGATTTTTCGGTTAAAACCAAATGCTAAAGCATATTCTTCAAGGTTGCTTCTGCCAAGGTAATGCGCTCCGATTTTTCCGAATACAGGGTTGACTGACTGGGCAAATGAGTCTTTGAATGTTATCTTTTTAGCATATCTATTCATCTTATTCTTTAACTGGGATTTATATAAAGTATATTTGCTACCGTTGTATGAAAACTTAGAGCTTAAATTAAAATCGCATTTTTCAATGGCCGCTGCCGCTGTAACAATTTTAAAAATACTCGCTGCAGGAAATTCGTTGTCTATACATGGATTGTTGGATGGATCTGTTTTGTCAAAACTCACCATTGACAAAACCCTGCCCGTAGAAGGATCCATGGCCACAATTCCGATGTATTTGGATGTGGACTTATCAATCTTTTTTTGTAAATAATGCTGTAAAGAAAGGTTAAGACTGGTATTAACTCTTAATTTATGTCCGTCTAAAACTAAATCAAAATTCTTCCCCCTAAGGTTAACAAAGACCTTTTTATCCAGCAAGGCCTGAACATCATTTTTGTCAATTAGCCTTTTGTTTGAAAGCTGCTTCTTAGAAGCAAAATTATAATTTTTTTGTGAGTAATTAAATGCGGTTCCGCCAAGTTTGGCGGCTATTAAATAAAAACTAACTATCATTAATATAACAAAAGAGTATTTAATAATTCTTTTGCTTAATGTATTTATTAAGACAAACCTTTTCAGCCTTGCCTGATAATCTCTCCAGCCGGGTCTTTTACGGATTTTATGCCTGGATTTAAATCTGTTTTGTCTCATTATTAGTTATTGCTATAAATAACGAATAACTATCTTATTAATTCAGAGGATTCCCTGACTTAATCTTCTTATCCACGGTTCCGACAGCGCAGATATTATCATCAAAAGCGGCCAGCAACATCCCCTTTGACAATATCCCCATAATTTTGGCTGGTTTTAAATTAGCAACAACAATTACCTGTTTGCCAATAATGTCTTCTGGAGCATAACATTCTGAAATACCAGCCACAATTGTCCGCTTCTTCCCTAAATCGACCTCTATTTTAAGAAGCTTTTTTGCCCTTGGAATTACTTCAGCATGAACCACGGTAGCTATTCTGAGATCAATGTTATTGAATTCTTCCAAGGATATCTCCGGCTTAAGTGCGGGCAATATTTGTTCTGAAGCGTTTTCACGGGAATAAAGCACATTTTTTTTTAAGTCAACTCTTGTGAAAAGTGTAACTGATTTTGGAAGTTTGGTACCAGACTTTATAGCTCCCCATTTTTTGAGAATTTCTAAGTTATAATAATTCTCATTAGGATTCATTCCGAGATGCTTCTGCATAGCTGCAGAAGTGTCCGGCATTACTGGATAGATAAGGCCAGATATGACTCTGAGTCCTTCAAGAAGATTATAGATTACAGCCTCAAGCTGTTTTATGCTGGATTTTTTCTTCGCGAGTTCCCATGGCGCTGTGGTATCAACATATTTGTTCATCCGGCTTATAAATTCCCAGATAGCTATGAGAGCCTTATGAAATTCAAAATTTTCCATGGCGCTCTCGAACTTATCAATAGTCTTAATTGCATTTGATTCAAGGCCAAGCTGTAACTCCTGCTCTAAAACAGGATCAACTTCCGGAATTTCCCCCGAGAAATATTTGTGAGCCATTGCAAGAACCCTGCTAAATAGATTCCCCAGGTCATTCGCCAGATCAGAGTTAATACGCTGCACCATAGACTCTTCAGAAAAACTGGAATCAAGGCCAAATACCATATCCCGCATTATAAAAAACCTGAACGCATCTAGTCCGTATTTATTTTTTATTTGAAGAGGTTCTATCACATTGCCGAGACTTTTGGACATCTTGCCCTGATCAACATTCCAGTATCCATGAACATTCAGATGCTTATAAACCGGAATGCCTGCCGCCTTTAGCATAATAGGCCAGTAAATACCATGCGGCTTAAGGATATCTTTGGCAACAATGTGATTAACATGCGGCCAGAATTTTTTAAACAGTTCTCCATCCGGATATCCAATAGCAGAAATATAATTTATTAAAGCATCGAACCAGACATATGTAACATAGTTATCATCAAAGGGAAGACTGATACCCCACTCAAGGCGTGTTTTTGGACGAGATATGCACAGGTCTTCAAGAGGCTCGCTTAAAAAAGACAAAACTTCATTTCTGTACCGCTCTGGGCGTATGAAATCAGGATTATTATTAATATGGTCTATAAGCCATCCCTGATAACGGCTCATCTTAAAAAAATAATTGGATTCCTTGATAACCTCGGGCTCTGTTTTATGATCAGGACATCTGCCTTCAACAAGCTCACGGTCAGTGTAAAACCGTTCACAGCCGAAACAGTAAAGCCCTTCATATTCACTAAAATATATTTCACCCGAATCATATATCTTTCGCAGTATATGCTTTACCACTGCGATATGAGCTGGGTCTGTGGTGCGTATAAAATGATCGTATCGAATTCTGAGTTCCGTGCAGAGGTCTTTAAAAAGACCGCTTATTTTATCTACGTATACCTTGGGGCTAAGATTCTCGTTCTTTGCGGCACGAACAATCTTGTCTCCATGCTCGTCAGTACCGGTAAGAAAAAAAGTCGCTCTATCACGCATTAAATTATATCGGCACACAACATCCGCAACAATGGTAGAATAAGCATGCCCCAGATGAGGCCTTGCATTAACATAATAGATGGGCGTTGTTATATAAAAGGGCTCCGACACCCTATTCCTCTTCATTTATAATTTCATCTAACCGGGCCTCTATTTCTGAGCCACTATCTAAACTAACGGTCATCCTATTGCGTATTAAGTTATGACGAACAACTTTGCCCTTGCCGCCGGCCGTATTCACTAATTTACCCACTTTGGGAAATTTTCCTCTCAATTTTTGATAAGTTTCATGTTCAAAAGTCAGACAGCACATAAGGCGACCGCACATGCCGGATATCTTGGTTGGGTTCAAGGACAAATTCTGGTCCTTTGCC
>JAHIKR010000292.1 GCA_018897415.1 Pseudomonadota bacterium | reverse complement strand
GAATGTTCGCGTGGAAATAGTTCACTGTAGCGGCAGCATCAGCATAAACCGTTTGTTGAAGGCGTTTGAAGAAGGAGCAGATGGTGTATATGTAGCTGGATGTTTGGAAGATACTTGTCACAATGTTAAGGGAAGCCAGATTGCATCGAATAGAGTGAATTATGTGAGAAATATTCTTTCGCAGTTGAACTTAGACTCTTCGCGTATTGAGATGTACATGATTTCCCGTGAACCAAATCGGGGATTTATTGATGTCGCTAAAGATATGACAGAGCGAATCAAAATATTGGGCCCAAGTCCGTTAAAGGGGAAATAGCGGACAGATAGCGAAGGGGAGGGGGTTTGATTTGACAATAAGTAGTAATGACCTGGATCCAAAGTTTAAATTTGAAATAGCCAATATCCCAGGAAGCGAACTTATTAAGCGTTGTTTTACATGTGGAACCTGTACTGCAATCTGTCCTGTTAGCAATACCTTTGCTGAATATGATCCAAGAAAGATCATACACATGATTATTCTTGGGCTTAAAGATCGAGTCCTTTCATCTGAAAACATCTGGCAGTGTTCTCACTGTGAAACCTGTAAATTTTCCTGTCCCCAGGGTGTCCAGCTAAGTGAAATTATGGGTGCTTTGCAGAATATGGCTGTAAGGGATAAATATGTTACACCTGATGCCTTTGAAAAATTTGGCACTGCTCCCTGCAAAGCCACATGTCCGGTTCACATCAGCATCCAGGGATTTATTGGAATGATTACAGAGGGAAGATACAAGGAAGGCCTGAGATTAATCAAAGAGACAATGCCTTTTCCAGGCATTTGCGGCCGTATATGTCACCATCCGTGTGAAATGAAGTGCAATAGGGGTAAAGTAGATGAACCGTTGGCAATTGAGTACCTCAAGCGCTTTTTAGCTGATAGGGAGCTTGAAGAGGGTATACGTTATATCCCTGAAATAGAAGAAAAGAAAGATGAAAAAATAGCTGTTATAGGGGCAGGCCCTGCTGGTTTAAGTGCAGCTTATTTTCTCGCTATTAAGGGATACCCGGTAACAGTCTTTGAAAGGCTGCCGGTGGCCGGCGGTATGATGGCCGTTGGTATTCCGGAATATCGTCTTTCCCGTGATATCCTCAGGGAGGAAATAAAGACTATTGTTGATATGGGCGTTGAAATCAAGACCGGTGTTACTTTCGGAAAAGATATCACAATAGAAAGCCTTAAAAAAGATGGATACAAGGCATTCTTTATTGCAGTAGGTCTTCATGTAAGCCGGGGTTTGAATGTAGAAGGGGAGAATCTCGATGGAATAATTCATGGCATAAATTTTCTAAGAGACGTTTCTCTTAAAGGCAATGTAACCATCGGTGAAAGAACGATAGTTATTGGCGGCGGCAATGTGGCCATAGATGTAGCTCTTACTGCTCTTAGAAGCGGAGCCAAAGAAGTTGAGATGGTATGTCTTGAGTCACGTGAAGAAATGCCGGCATGGGAAGATGAAATAAAGGATGCTCTGGACGAAGGAATAAAAATAAATAATAGTTGGGGACCAAAACGTTTTATCAAAGAAAACAGAAAAGTTAAAAGTGTAGAATTTAAACGATGTACCGAGGTTTTTGATACAGAAGGTCGGTTTAATCCTCAATATGATGAATCCGAACTAATGACGCTGGAAGCAGATACAGTGCTGTTATCTATAGGGCAGGCCTGTGATATGTCTTTTGCTAAAGGTGTACCTGATCTTGATGTTTCTCCGAGAGGCCCGTCAGTTAAGGATCCCATTACTCTTGAAACAAATATCCCGGGACTTTTTGTGGGAGGTGATGCTTCTTATGGACCGCGTTCGGTAGTAGAGGCAGTTGCTTCCGGGAAGGAGGCGGCCATATCTATTGATCGCTATCTTAAAGGGGAGGACATTGGGGCAGATCGTCCTTTGGAATGGAAAGGGATTGAGCTTGAACCACAAGATGTAGAACATTTAGATAGGCAACAAATGCAGCGACTTTCTATTGCTCGGAGAAAGAATAGTTTTGAAGAGATGGATTTAGGTTTCAGTGAGCAGCAGGCCAGACTGGAGGCTGGACGGTGTCTTAAGATATGTGGAACCCAGAACAGGGGAAGGTAAAAATCTTATGATTGTAGGACAACAGAAAGACTTTGAAGAAATCAAAAAAATGATCAGTAGTTATAACCGCCTCTTGGTGTTAGGTTGTCAGACTTGCGTTGCCATTTCTTTTGCCGGTGGTATGCGCGAAGTGGAAATTCTGGCATCGATGATTCGTATGGACAGGAAAATGGCCGGTCATGATATTGAAATCGTAGAGGAAGCGATTTTGCGGCAATGCGATTTTGAATTTTTAGATTCTGTTAAGGATTTGGTTGCTGACTGTGATGTTGTTCTTTCGCTTGCCTGTGGTGTGGGGGTCCAGGCATTGGCAGAAAGATATCCGGACAAGGTGATATTACCGGGTCTTAATACTACCTTTATGGGTCTGACCGAAAAAATGGGTGTCTGGTCGGAACGCTGTGCAGGATGCGGAGATTGTATCTTGGACAAGACAGGTGGATTATGCCCCATTGCAAGGTGTTCTAAAGGATTGTTGAATGGCCCCTGTGGTGGTTCTATGGACGGCAAATGCGAAATTAGTCCTGATGTTGATTGCGTATGGCAACTAATTATCGATCGTTTGAAGGCTCTAAATCAACTGGAAAAGTTAGAAGAAATATTTCCCATTAAAGACTGGGATGTTAGCGGGCATGGGGGGACTCGGAAGATTGTAAGAGAGGATCTTACTGCTTAAAAAACGGTTCACGGTTCACGGTTCACGGTTAAAATGCTTCAGTCGTTGCATGGTTCATTGAAAAAACTGTAAACCGACAACCGTTACGATTTAAGTTATAAAATCATAGGTGTAGCACTAAAAATTATATTTTATATCTTAGTGTCTTTGTGGCTGAACTATTACATTTAATCATATTAAAAAATTCATATTAAAAAATGTTTTCTAAAGTCGGATCAGTATTAGTAATTGGGGGTGGTATTGCTGGAATACAGGCAAGCCTTGACTTGGCTGATTCAGGGTATTTTGTTTACTTGATTGAGAAGGCAGCGTTTATTGGTGGCAAGGCAGCACAACTTGATAAGACATATCCTGTCAATGACTGCCCTTTTTGTATTAGATCTAACAAGCATATGGAGTGTATTTCACATACAAATATAAAGATATTAACTTTATCAGAGGTTAAAGATATTAAGGGTAGTTCAGGAGATTTTGAGGCAACAATAATTCAGCACCCGAGATATGTTGATATTGATAAATGTACTAACTGTGGCTTGTGTGCAGAGAGATGTCCTGAGGAGGCTAATGACGAATTTAACGAAGGCCTAGGAAAAAGAAAAGCTATATATTTAGAATATCCTGAGGCTGCTCCCAATAGCTATGCGGTTGACAGAGAAAACTGCCTCCACTTTACAAAAGCGGGATGCAATATTTGCAAGGAAGCTTGCATAGAAAAGGCCATAAATTTTGAACAAAAAGAACAGAATATTTCTCTTAATGTTGGCTCAATTATCTTTGCTGCAGGTTTTGATTCTATAATTCCTCCATATTATGATTATGATAAACTTCCCAATGTCATTACCAGCATGGAGTTTGAAAGAATCCATAGCCTAAATGGTCCCTATGGAGGTCATTTGATACGGCCTTCTGATAGAAAAGAACCCAAAAACATTGCATGGCTTCAGTGTATAGGGTCGCGAGATATTTATCATAACTACTGTTCATCTGTTTGTTGTATGTATGCGATTAAACAGGCGACTCTTGCTAAGCAAAGCAGCAAAATGTTGAATGCCACTATTTTTTTCATGGATATGAGGGTATGCGGGAAGGATCACGAGAGATATTACAATCGTGCAAAAGATGAAGATAATATTCGCTTTGTTAGATCAAGGGTTCAAAATGTTTTCCCTGTTTCTGACACTGATGACCTTTTAATTCGTTATGCTGATGAACAGGGAAATGTCTATGAAGAAATATTCAATATGGTGGTTCTTTCTCTCGGTTTAGAACCCTCTCATGATGCTGTAAGGCTTGCTGGAAATCTTGGTATAATTCTTGACAAAAATAATTTTGTTGAAACCAGCAGTTTTAAACCGGTTAATACGTCAATTTCCGGCATTTATGTATGCGGTGCCTTTAATGCTCCAAAAGATATTTCTGAATCTATAATAGAAGCTAGTGCGGCTGCCTGCGCTTCATCACTGAACGCAGTATCCAAAGTGGCATTACATGAGCCTTTTGAAGAGACTGAGCAAAAGCCGGTGCCGGCAGGGCTTGTCGTTGGCGGTGGTGTAGCTGGCATGGTAAGTTGCCTGTGTTTGGCCGATCAGGGTTATAAGGTATCTCTAATAGAAAAAACCGATAAGCTCGGCGGACACGCCCTTAAACTAAGGAAGACCTTTAAGGGGGAAGATGTAAAGCCCTATGTTAAGGAACTTATAGATAAGGTAGATAATCACCCTCTAATTGATGTTTATCTCAATTCTGAAGTTAGACATTCTGATGGGTATGTGGGTAATTTCAAGACCACAATCGCTATATCAACTTCAACTGAAATTAAAGAAATTAAGCATGGGGCTACTATTATATCAACCGGAGCAGATTTTCTTAGGACTGATGAGTACCTTTACGGAAAGAATCCCCGCGTGTTAAGTTGGTTCCATATAGATAAAATGTTATCTGAAGAACCCAATATAATCGAAAAGGCAAGCACCTGGGTCTTCATACTCTGTGTAGGCTCAAGGGAACCTGAAAGACCATATTGCAGTAAAATTTGCTGTTCCAATGCACTTCGAAATGCCTTGGAGCTCAAAAAACTAAATCCAGACATGGAAATATATGTCCTTTACAGGGATATGAGAACATACGGCTTAATAGAAGATTTATACACAGAAGCCAGGGATAAAGGGATAATATTCATCAGGTATGAACTCGACGGAAAACCAGAGGTGGATGAAGACCAAAACGGCAGACTAAAGGTAAGGGTTCTAGATAATCTTCTGGGAGAACATGTAATAATCCAACCTGATTTTATAAGCTTGCAGACAGCTATTGTTCCGAGGAATAATGAAAATCTGGCAAAGCTTTTTAATGTGCCTATTGATCAAGATGGTTTTTTAAAGGAAGCTCACAAAAAATTCAAACCCGTTGAATTTACCACAAAGGGTATCTATTTCGCCGGCCTTGTTCATTACCCAAAGCCCATTGATGAAACCATTTCTCAGGCGCAGGCTGCTGCAGCTAAGGCGGTAACAGTTCTTTCCAAGGAATACATTTCAACTAATACAGAAGTAGCATCAATTGATCTGAAATTATGTGTCGCATGTCTGACATGTTCCAGGATTTGTCCTGCCAGTGCGCTGATTATAAATGGTATGGGCAAACCATATATTGAGCCGGCAAAATGTAGGGGATGTGGTATCTGCGTTGTTGAATGCCCGACCAAAGCTATTATTTTAGAGCATTTCAAAAATGACCCGATACTAACTGAGTGCGAAGCGCTTTTGATGGATGGCACCGAAGTAATTAGCAGGATCTGTTGAGTAAATATTTTTCTGGGGGATTATGTCCAATGAAAGGTAACTTTGAACCTTTAATTCTTGCCTTTTGTTGCAATTACTGCCCCTCCTGTTCAGCCGACCTGGCAGGGTCGCTGAAAATGCAGTATCCGTCTAACATAAGGATTATTAAGGTGCCTTGCATAGGAACAGTGGGGACAATACACATCCTTAAGGCTTTGGAAAACGGGGCAGATGGCGTCTGCCTGGTGGGATGTTCGGAAGGAAAATGCGAGTATTCTTCAGGGAATTACAGGGCCAGGAAACGGGTT
>JAHIKR010000291.1 GCA_018897415.1 Pseudomonadota bacterium | reverse complement strand
TCTCTGCGAGTGTCCGCCGGTCGGTTCTCCCTTCCCGATATCGTGTAAAAGGGCTGCCCAAAGCAGTAATTTCTTACTGGAAAGCTCTTTATACAGATCTCCATACAATTGGTCCCCGGTTTTATCTTCAGGTGTGCCGAATTTTTTTATTGTCTGCACTGTAAGCAATGAATGCCTGGCAACAGGATACAGATGGTATTCGTCGAACTGAATTCGATTAATAATATTTTTAAATTCAGGAATAAACTGTCCTAGGAACCCTGTACTTAACATATCATTCAACACATCAACTGTCGTTGACGGAGCAAGTAAAATCCTTTCAAAAGATTTTAAAACAAATGAAGATTTTCTGAAATCATCATCAATCAAATAAATAAATTCTTTTAACAGCCGTTTTGCTTCAGAACTTAATGGAATCTGCAATCGAGCACTTTCTTCAAATATTTTTATCAACAAATCGGGAGAATCCAGTATAGCCTCTGAAGAAACAAAGTTAAGCATATCCCTGCTAACTTCAAGGCCATCAACTATTGTCTGTATAGCAGTTCTCTTTATTTGCTTAGACTTTTTTGAGTACCCCTGCTCGTAAAGAAATGTAAGGCATTGCTGTTTCAAAAGCTCCATCTGGCTGTGAAGCTTTCCTAAAAATTTTTCCACCTGCTTTTGGCTATCATCCTTATTGAATTTCAGGGCATTGGCCAGTTCTGTCTGATACTCAAAATACAGTTGATCACATTTTCTCCCGGCTATATAATGCAATCGGTTTCTAACCTCCCATATAAAAGAAAGAGCTTTTTTTAAAACCTGAAACTCACCATGAGAAAGGCAGCCAAAATATTCAAGATCTCTTGGCTGTTTAATGTTATATTTAATCCGGGCAATCCACAGCATTGTGTGGTAATCTCTTAATCCCCCCTCCCCTTCCTTAATATTTGGTTCAAGCAAATATGCAGAGTCTCCAAAATGCTTATGACGTTTAAGGTTGCTTTCTACAAGCCAGTTAATGATTTTATTGGACTGGCCGTTTATTACCTTTTCCCTAATTTGTTTCATCAACTCTGAATACAAAATAGACATCCCACATATAAAACGCGCATCCAAAACTGAATTCAAAATAACAAAATCTTCTCCCGAAATGCTTACACATTCTTTTAGCGACCTGGTTGAATGCCCCACATCTAAACCTATATCCCACAGCGGATATACTATTTCTTGTATAATATCATCGGCTTCATCCGGAACATTTTTTTCAAAAAGAAAAAGAAGATCTACATCAGAGTGAATACACTGTTCTTCCCTCCCGTAGCCACCTAAAGCGATTATGGCATAAGGATTCTTATCAATATCTATTTTAGGATCAACAATGCTGCTTTCAAATTTTTCAATGAAATAATTGTTTAAAATCCGGCTATGGCGTTCCATAAAACTTCGTTCTTTTCCGGTAATGAAATCTGAAATCAGCTGCTTTTTCTTTTTCTGCAACTTTTCTGAAGCGCTTTCATAGCCGCTATTTATGTTTTTTGGCTGTGACAACTTTGTATTACCCTTTATGCTCGCCACTGGTTACTGGTTGCTCTCTCCTCTCTCCTCTCTCCTCTTTGCTCTCTCCTCTTTGCTCTTTGCTCGTTACTGGTCATTCCCTATAAAGATTTTCCAGATTTTCTTTACGTTCTTACGCAGATCAATAAATTCTGTATCAGGCACTTTAGCGGGTTTTTCCTGAAGGCTGAGCCTGTGAGCAGATGCTCTATATTCCAGATAGGCCTCCTTAAGGAAACGCGCGGTAGAATCGTCCACTATCTTTGTCTTAATCAACGTTTCCAAAAGGCGTACAATATCTGTCCATCTGGCGAGTTCATTATATTCACTGGATTTCAAAAGTACAAGATACTGAACTATAAACTCAATATCAACCATACCTCCTTCATCCTGCTTGAGATCAAAAAAACCTGGATCTGGACTTAAAAGCTCCTTGCGCATACGTTTCCGCATGTCTCTGACGTCTTGCTGAAGCTTGGTTTTGCTGCGCGGAAGAGCAAGCACCTCTTTCCTTATCTGTTCAAAATAACCTGCCAGATTAATATCCCCGCTCACAGCTCTTGCCTTAACGAGGGCCTGATGTTCCCATGTCCAGGCTTTTTCAACCTGATATTCTTTAAACGCTTCAATGTGGCAAACCAAAGGGCCGGAACTTCCGCTTGGACGCAGCCTCATATCTGTTTCATACAGGCTTCCGGCAGAGGTATGCGCTGTCAGAATATGGATGACTCTTTGCCCGAGGCGAGCAAAAAATTGTGAGTTATCTATCGCACGTATTCCGCCTATTGTTTGTCCTTTAGTCCCTGCATGAAGAAAAACCAAATCAAGATCACCGCCATAACCAAGTTCAATACCACCCAGCTTACCATAAGCTATAACAACAAAACCCCTTTCGCTTGTTCTTCTGTCAAGAAGGCAAGATGGCTTGCCATGTTTTTTTATTAAATGATTCCAGGAAAGTTCAAGGACTTCATTAATTACAGTCTCTGCAATCTCAGTAAGATGATCACTTACTCTCATAAGGGGAAGAGCCTTTGTAACATCCGCTGCTGCGACACGTAACACATTGATCTGTTTAAAAATACACAATTCTTCAATTTGATATTCAAGGTCCTGGTCAGGTATATGGTCCAGTTTTCTTCTTATTTCATTTTCAATATCAGATTTTTTAGGTGGCATATATAAAGTGCGCGTATCAAGCAATTCATCCAGAAGTACAGGATGGCGCGCCAGAAAAGAAACTATCCACGGACTTGCATTTGAAAGTCTAACCAGATGAATAAGAGCATCAGGATTCTCCAAAAGAAGAGCTATGTAACAAGTTCGCCTTTCTATTACTTTGATCAAATCGATTATACGGTTTAAAGTAAGATATGGCTGTTCGGATTTTCCGACCTCTTTTAATACAAGAGGGATAAGCTTGCCGAGCCGTTTTCGACCTTCGTCGCTCAGTGACCGTGTTTCAGGATCATTACGAAGATCTTCCAATAAATGCAATACGTCGTCAGGCTCGCAAAACCCAGCGTCAAAAAGCACTTTATTGCTATGGTCATCTTTTGTCAGATCAAGCCATACAGCTTTCAATTCATTATCAATTTTCTCGCTTTTTGTCTCAAAATCTTTAGTGGCAAGCAATTTATTAAAATTATAGTGAACACTTTCCATGTGTCTTTTAAGCTCTAAAGCAAAAAACTCCCATTTATCAAACCCCATGGATGCAGCGAGACGCGCTTTCCCGACAGGATCTGATGGAATTTTATGGGTCTGCTGATCAGAAAATTCCTGGAGCCGGTGCTCTGTATTTCGTAAAAACTTGTATGCCTCTGTAAGATCATTGTAAACATCCTGTGGAATGTACCTCCTTTCAGCAAGGATCTTTAAAACATTCAGGATGCTCCGCTCCTGAAGAACAGGCACTACTCCTCCACGTATAAGCTGAAATATCTGTCCGAAAAATTCTATTTCTCTTATACCTCCAGGACCAACCTTAACATCCTTCTCCATTCCCTTATGACTTACTTCGAGAGATATTCTGTATTTCATATCCCTTAAAGATTCATAAACTCCAAAATCAAGGTATCTACGAAAAACAAAAGGCTTAAGCCTGTTCAAAAGTCTTGTGCCGGCTTCTTTGTCACCGGCCGACACTCTTGCCTTGATCCAGGCATAACGTTCCCATTCCCGGCCCTCTCTTTGGTAATAGGCTTCCATGTTATCAAAACTCATAACCAAAGGACCACTTTCGCCAAAAGGCCTGAGCCGCATATCGACTCGAAAAACAACTCCATCCGGAGTGGTTGCCCCAATTATATTTAAAAGACGCCTGCAAAGGAGCACAAAGAATTCTTCATTGCTAATTGATTTTGATTTACCTTTTGTCCTCCCGGCTTCAGGATATGCAAAGATCAAATCAATATCTGAAGAAAAGTTAAGCTCATGTGCCCCAAGTTTACCCATACCAAAAATCACAAGATATTTTTGCGAACCGTCAGCTCCCGTAGGATTGCCGTATTCAGAACAGAGAGCTTTATAAAGGACTGAAAGCGCCTCTTCTAAACATGCATCTGCAAAGCTTGAAAGATCAGCAATGGTTTCCAGAAGATCTGCCCAGCCGGCAAGATCCCGCCAAGCAATTCTTACTTTCTCACGAAGTGCAAAACGACGCAGCATACTAGAAATATTATTATTTTCTTTTGCCTCAGAAAAAAACATTTTAAGCTTATTATTGTATTCATCCTTTGCGTACCGCCTTTTAATATCGCCGCTTATAATGAGATCAGCCAGCATCTTTGGATTGCGTATGCAGCTTCTGGCAACAAAATCACTGAAAGCAAAAACCTGCTTTATAACAGCAAGTATTTCATGGTAATGCTTGATTTCGACCTTTGCATCCTCCGCTGCGGCTATAAAGGCATCCTGCTTATTCTTTGCTTCTTCTGCCAGTTCTTCTGGGATATTATTTGCCGGTTTCATATAGGTCTATCCACCTGAGTAGTTACAATATTTTTATATAACAGGAAATTATATGAGTTTAAAGTGTTAATTCAGAGCCAACAAACCTAAATTATTTAGTTCTATCAATTAGAAGTCCAATAAATAACGTATTAATATATATTTAACTCGCTTTGAATACTATATTGTATTTTTGACAAAAATGTATTATTTTAAAAATAAACTTGTTTCGCATTTCCGATCCGATGCCCAAGATTCACAAGTTTTTAAAACCATTCAAAGCTTTAGTTCGGGGAATTTTTCTAAAATGTGTGCCATGAAACGGATAGAAGATGTTACCTTGCTTTATGAAATCAGTAAGACTCTAAATGAGCACCTGGAGCTTAAAAAATCTTTATACAAGGTCCTAGATATTCTGTCCAACTCAATGGACATG
Organism: Pseudomonadota bacterium; assembly: GCA_018897415.1. GTDB lineage: Bacteria > Desulfobacterota > Desulfobacteria > Desulfobacterales > ETH-SRB1 > B13-G4. The sequence continues at coordinate 685 of JAHIKR010000291.1, read as the reverse complement.
ATCCGTGGAACCATTACTATTCTGAATCCTCTGCGTAATGAAATAAACATAGAGGTTGCCCACGGCCTTTCCATGACCGCCATGCAAAGTGGAAAATACAAATTGGGTGAGGGCATCACAGGCAGGGTAATTGAAACCGGCGAAGCCATAGCAATACCCAAAATAAGCGAGGAACCCCTCTTTCTAAACCGTACTGCTTCCAGAAGGTCAAAACATGCAGGTGAGCTTTCGTTCATATGTGTACCAGTAACAAGGGGAAATCAGATTATAGGAGCTATCAGCGTTGATAAAGCTTATGACGAAAATTATTCTTTAGAGGAAGGTAAAAAACTCATTTCTGTAATAGCAACAATGATTGCAAGACATGTCATTAATCTTGAAACAATCCATCTTGAAAAGGAACAACTAAGAGAAGAAAACAGAAGACTAAGAAACGAACTGAAAAATAAATACCGAATTACTGATATTATTGGAAACAGCAACAAAATGAGAGAAGTCTTTCAGATGATCTCTCAAGTTTGCAAGAGTAATGCAACGGTATTGATTCGAGGAGAAAGCGGAACCGGCAAAGAGCTTGCAGCTAATTCAATACATTATAACAGCAATAGATCCCAAAAACCATTTGTTAAAGTAAACTGCGCAGCACTTCCCTCAAATCTCATAGAAAGCGAGCTTTTCGGACATG
>JAHIKR010000290.1 GCA_018897415.1 Pseudomonadota bacterium | reverse complement strand
CGCTCAGGCGAGGCGGGCGGGGTGCCGTTGCCAAAGCCACAGTGAACATATTTTGCTTTTTAAAAAAACTATCTAATACCCTGCCATGGAAGGTTCATAGGAATCAGTGGGTGCGAAACTTGAGAACATTTATTCTCATCCTCCTTTGCTCCTCGTCATCATATTTCTCTTTTAAAAAAAATATGCTATACATTAATTTTTATGTCTTGATGGAAGACAAGGGCGCGAAACTTGAGTTTGTAAATTTCTGATTAAAGTATTAAGGTAACCGTTCACGGTTTGAAACTTGAAATTTGAAATTGGAAATTGGAAAGAACAGTACAAAAGCATGAAGGCCAAATTTCTATTTTCGACGTTCCGTGAACGCTTACCATTTAACCACTTAACGAGGTCTGTAATATGAGATTTAAATCAGTCATATTTATTTTTTGTATGATTATTTTTTTAGATTCACATCAGGTGTTATGCCAGGATTCATCAACGCTACAAAAGTCAAAATCGCAGGAATCGAATATTTTGCTTGATAAAATTATGGACAGCGTTGAGAAAAAGTATGCTGTTGCTGGATTTTCTGCATGTTTTATTCAGGAATCGACATTAAAGGCAATGGATATAACGGATTCAGCATCTGGCAAAGTAACGGTTAAACGTCCGGGCAAGATGAGATGGGAGTATGAAGAGCCTGACAGGCAGATTATACTTACAGACGGCAAGGATCTATGGATTTACAGACCAGAGGATAACCAGGTTATGATTGGAAAGTTTCCATCATTTTTTGGAGACGGCAAGGGCGCCAGTTTTCTTTCAGATATTAAGCTTATCAGGCAAAAATTCAATATTGCTTTAGAGGATACTGACAGAGACGATTATTATATTCTTAAGCTTTTGCCGGTAAAGAAGACATACGATTTATCGTACATAACCTTGTCAATTTCAAAGAAAACATTTTGTGTTGAAGAGATTATAACATATAATTTATACGGCGATGAGACTCGAATAAAGCTGGTCGATATTAAACTATTGGAGAATCCTGAGGATTCTATGTTTGTTTTTAGTATACCCTATGGAACAGAGGTGCTGGAACTTGACGAGTAGATGTGGCTAAGAAAATGAAAGATAAGATAAAAAACCTGCTGAAAAAAAGAAAAGCAATTATGCTTGCACATAATTACCAGCCCCCTGAAATACAGGACATTGCTGATCTATGCGGTGATTCACTTGAATTGAGTATCAAAGCTTCCCAGACTGATGCCGAGGTTATTCTGTTTTGCGGAGTAAGTTTTATGGCAGAAACTGCTTCAGTTCTGTCGCCACATAAAACAGTACTGCTTCCGCGCAAAGATGCTGGATGTCCTATGGCTGATATGGTTACCCCCGAGGCACTTAAAGCCAGGCTTGATGAACTCGGCCACATCCCTGTTGTTACATATGTTAATTCATCCGCTGCCGTCAAAGCTCTTTCAACCATTTGCTGCACATCGTCGAATGCTGTTGCAGTCGTAAACAGCCTTGATGCTGATGAACTAATGATGGTCCCGGATCGAAACCTTGCTATGTATGCAGCTTCGCATTCAAAAAAGAAGATACATTTCTGGGATGGATACTGTCCGATTCATGACAGCCTTACTGCTGAAGAGGTTAAGGCGGCAAAACAAAAGTATCCGGATGCCGTTTTTATGGCTCATCCAGAATGCCCACCAGATATTATTGATATGGCAGATGCTGCTTTAAGTACTTCCGGTATGATCAGGTACGCCATGGAATCGAAAAGCAGATCTTTTATCGTAGGGACTGAAATAGGATTGCTTTATCCATTGAAAAAGGCAAATCCCGATAAGCTTTTCTATCCCGCATCTTTAAATATGGAATGCGGTGATATGAAGAAGATTACTCTTGAAGATATTGTTAGAAGCCTTGAATTTATGGAAGGCGAGGTTAAGGTGCCGGAAGATATACAGCGACCAGCCTTGAAAGCGGTTCAGAGGATGATAGACCTCTCGCAACCACTGAACCCTGAACCCTGAACCCTGAACTGTGAACCTGACAACCTTAGTTGTTACATATTGTTTAAGATATCCTCCGGTATATCTGCATTAGTATATACTTTTTGCACATCATCGCAGTCCTCAAGATTTTCCATCAATCTTACCATCTGTTCCGCCTCTTTCCCTTCGAGATTTACTGTTGACTTTGGAAGCATAGTTATTTCAGCTACAATGTAAGGGATTGATTCTTTATCTATTGCGGTTTTAACCGCTTCAAAATCCTGCGGTCCGGTGATAATTTCAAAATTAGTTTCATCCTCTCTCACATCTTCAGCGCCGGCATCTATGGCGATTTCCATCAAAATTTCTTCATCGACCTTGCTGTTTTCGACAACAATATATCCTTTCTTTTCAAACATCCATGCAACACAGCCATTTACGTCTAACTTACCTCCTGCTTTGCTTAGAATGTAACGAATATCGGCAACAGTTCTGTTTTTGTTGTCTGTAAGTGATTCAATTAAAATAGCGGCGCCACCCGGGCCGTACCCCTCGTAAATTATATCTTCGTAGTTTACTCCTTCGAGCTCTCCAGTCCCCTTTTTTATTGCTCTTTCGATATTGTCCTTGGGCATATTTTCGCTTTTTGCTGCCTGGATTGCAGTTCTCAGCCTTGCGTTTGTTGCAGGATCTCCTCTTCCCATACGTGCCGCTACGGTAATTTCCTTTATGAGTTTTGTAAAAATTTTTCCACGCTTGGCATCGGTTGCACCTTTTTTATGTTTAATGGAAGACCACTTGCTATGACCCGACATATTTTCCTCCTGAATCGAGACCTTTGCAAAACGCCCCCTTTTGCCCAAATAGCGCTAAAGCTTCACTTCGTGCCGGCGTCAGGCTCAAATTTTAAGCCTCGAAATACTCAATGTATTCCTACGTTTAAAATTTTCGCCTTCCTTGAACTTGAACAAAATTGAACATTTTTCAAAGGTCTCGAATCTACAGTCTAATTTTTATCCAATCCAATTATATAAATTTCTTTGCTCGCCTTTCGGCTGCTTTGTGGTTTGAAAATCCTGCTTTTTTTAAAGCCGGCCTTTACTGAATCTGAAAATTTTTTAAAATTTTCACCCT
>JAHIKR010000289.1 GCA_018897415.1 Pseudomonadota bacterium | reverse complement strand
CGTTGAAGATAATGAACTGAAATATGGTCTGGCTGTTACCGGTTTCATTCACCCTGATCGTATCCTTACAAAGAGGAATCTCAAGGTTAAAGATCGTCTGATCCTGACCAAGCCACTTGGAACCGGCATAATAAACACCGCTGTCAAGGGAGGACTGGTTTCTGCAGAAATAATTGAATCTGTCACAAAACTTATGGCCTCTCTAAATCGGGAAGCAGCCGAAATAATGAAAGACTATCCCGTGCATGCCTGCACAGATATTACCGGCTTCGGCCTGCTGGGTCATATAGCGGAAATGGTTGTGAACTCAGAATTCGGCATAAAAATTCAATCCGATATGATACCAATAATCAGTGGCGCTATTGATTATGCCAGAATGGGATTTGTTCCGGGAGGGGCATATAGAAACCGGGAGTTCCGTGAAAAAATAGTAGACATATCGTCTTCTGTGGATCGGACCATTCAGGATATTCTATTTGATCCTCAAACATCAGGAGGCCTGTTGATATGTGTTGATGGCAAAAGCGCAAACGATCTTCTCATCAGACTGAAAAATAAAGGTATGGACGCAGCTATTATAGGAGAAGTATTGCCTGAGCCAAAGGGAAGAATAGTTGTTAAATAGAACTGCAACCCTGAACCCTGAATAAACATATGTTTTTGATAGCCGGGATATCTCCAAAAACAGTAAATATAGATAATAACCCCAGGTTGTGTCCTGTATGCGGGCTTGCCCAGGCATATTATAAGAGAGTGGATCATTATTTTAACCTATTTTTTATTCCTTTATTCAGGGTCAAAAAAGGCGAGCCTTTTATAATGTGCGAAAGATGTGAAAGAAATGTAAATGATTATGGAGAAGATTATAATTTATGGTCTGGCAAACAGGATATTAAGTGCAATAACTGCGGAAGAACTATAAATAAAGATTTCACATACTGTCCTTACTGCGGCAAACAAATTTAATGAGGCCTTTGAATAATGTTATCAATTAATACAAATATGTTGTTAATGATTTTATTCGGCGTGCTGGTGGGAATCGGCGCTTCTTTTTCCGGACTGGGCGGAGGTTTTCTTATGGTTCCTCTGTTGATATTTCTGGGATATTCAGCACAAAAATCTGTGGGAACTTCCTTTCTTGCAATCCTAATTATCTCCATCTCCGCACTGGTAGCACACAATAAACTGGCTAACGTGGACTACAAAGTCGGAATTCTTCTAGGCATAGGAGGTATTATTGGCGCTCAGATCGGCTCACGCCTTGTTGAGCACGTCTCGACAGCCAATTTTAAGAAAATCTTTGCCCTAATTCTTATCGGCCTGGCTGCTTATATTTTTTTAAAAAAATAAAATTGACGGCTTCGTAAAAATTCCATTCGTTAATTCCTCCGGCTTTTTCAAACCGATTGACATCAAATAGTAAGTGTTTATTATTTTATCAGATAAAAAATAACAGAAATTACAACCTGAATTATGCAAAACAGGAGGCATATATTTATGCGTTTTGATAAATTTACAATAAAATCACAGGAACTTATTCAGAATGCACAGTCCATGGCTTCAAATAATAATAACCAGCAGATTGAGCCGGAACACTTGCTGTCTGCCATGCTGAATGAACGGGAAGGGATAGCCAGGTCTATGCTCCGGAAGCTCGGCGTCTCACCAGAAGGTGTCGCTCAAGAGATTGCAATGGCTATTGATAAATTACCCAAGGTCAGCGGAGCAGGAGATGTTTATATTTCACAAAGGACAAAATCAGTCCTTGACGTTGCTTTTACGGAAGCTGCTAAGATGAAGGATCAGTATGTGAGCATAGAACACATCCTTCTGGCGATTTCAGATGAAAAAACCGGTGAAGCTGTCAAAATTCTGAGCCGTTACGGAATAATTAGAGATTCAATTTTAAAAGTTTTAAAGGACATTCGTGGCTCCCAGCGCATTACAGACCCGAATCCAGAAGAAAAATACCAGGCGCTTGACAAATTCAGCCGTGATCTGACAGATCTGGCCCGACTTGGCAAACTCGACCCCGTAATTGGACGTGATGATGAAATAAGACGCATTGTTCAGGTTCTCTCAAGGCGGACAAAGAACAACCCTGTTCTAATAGGAGAACCAGGGGTCGGCAAAACAGCAATAGTTGAGGGTCTTGCCCAAAGGATTGTGGCGGGAGATGTTGCGGAAAGCCTGAAAAACAGACGGCTCGTTGCACTGGATATGGGAGCGCTTATAGCGGGTGCAAAATACAGAGGAGAATTTGAAGATCGTCTGAAAGCAGTTCTAAAAGAAGTGGAGAGAGCCGAAGGAGAGGTAATTCTTTTCATTGATGAATTGCATACCCTGGTTGGAGCAGGGGCCAGCGAAGGAGCAATGGATGCTTCAAACATGCTGAAACCTGCACTTGCCAAAGGGACGCTGAGATGTGTAGGTGCCACAACACTAAATGAATACAGAAAATATATCGAAAAAGACGCAGCACTTGAAAGGCGGTTTCAACCTGTAATGGTTCGTGAACCAAGTGTTGATGATACTATCTCGATCCTACGCGGTCTAAAGGAAAAATATGAAATTCATCATGGAGTAAGAATAAAGGATTCAGCGATAATTGCTGCTGCGACTCTTTCAACCCGATATATTTCCGATCGTTTTCTTCCTGACAAGGCCATTGACCTTATAGATGAATGTGCCTCCAAGCTCAGAATAGAAATAGACAGCATGCCTGCGGAAATTGACGAAATCCAGCGCAAAATAACCCAGGCTGAGATAGAACGGGAAGCTCTTAAAAAAGAAGTTGATCAGGCGTCAAAAGAGCGACTTGCAAAACTGGAAGAAGAAATTGCTGAAATGAATGATGAAATCAATGGAATGAAAGCTCACTGGCAGAATGAAAAAGACATGATCCAGACCATCAGAAAGATAAAGGAAGAGCTCGAGCAGATTGGCATTGAAGAACAGCAGGCAGAAAGAGAAGGAGATCTGGCAAAAGTCGCTGAAATAAGATACGGCAAGGCAACGGAACTTAAAAATCGCTTTGACGAGGCAAAAAGAAAGCTCTCAGAACTTCAAAAAGACAAAAAAATGCTTAAAGAAGAAGTGGATGCTGAAGATATTGCCGATGTTGTGTCCAAATGGACAGGAATCCCTGTAAGCAAGATGCTCGAAGGCGAAAGAGAAAGACTTGTACACATGGAAGACCGTATCGGAGAAAGAGTAATCGGTCAAAATGAGGCGATACTGGCTGTATCAAATGCAGTCCGACGCGCACGTTCCGGTCTGCAGGATCCGAATCGCCCTATAGGATCATTTATTTTCATGGGGCCAACAGGCGTCGGCAAAACCGAGCTGGCAAAAGCTTTGTCTGAATTCATATTTGACAGCGAACAGGCAATGGTAAGAATTGACATGTCGGAATATATGGAAAAGCATTCTGTAGCAAGGCTTATAGGTGCGCCTCCAGGCTACGTGGGGTACGAAGAAGGCGGATACCTCACAGAGGCGGTTCGAAGGCGTCCTTATTCAGTGGTGCTGTTTGATGAAATAGAAAAGGCTCATCCTGAGGTTTTTAATGTGCTCCTTCAAATTCTTGATGACGGACGGATGACAGACGGTCATGGGAGAACTGTAGATTTCAAAAATACTATCGTCATTATGACATCAAATGTTGGCAGCCAGTGGATACAGGAACTTGGAGCACACGATCGTAAAGAGATGGAAAACAGGGTGACAGAAGCTCTAAGAGCTAGCTTCAAACCTGAATTCTTAAACAGAATAGATGAAATTATTATCTTCCACAACCTTACGCCTGAGCAGCTTGGTAAAATTGTGAGGATTCAGATTGGAAAGCTTCTTAAAAGGCTTGAGGAAAGGAATGTTGAACTTGAGCTTTCAGACAGCGCGGTTACATTGTTAGCTGAAAAAGGATATGACCCTGTCTATGGAGCGCGCCCCTTGAAGCGAGCGATTCAAAAATATATTGAAAATCCTCTGGCCGCAGAAATTCTCAAGGGAAAATTTACTGAAAATACAATTATAAAAGCTGATGCAGAGGGTGGCAGCATTATCTTTAAAAAAATATAAGTGAAGCGGCTAAGAGGCATGCGAAAGCGGGCAACGCTTTTGCACGTCGTACTTCAGCCGTTTGGTTCGATGGAAACGCTTTTCTGAAACTTTCCGAATTTTAAAAAGTGTATCGCTTGTTCAATTGCCTGACGATTCTTCATGATGAATGGATGTGTTGCGTGAATAACAATATAATCCCTCATTCCTTCTACTTTTGCATTGTTCACCGAAACCTT
>JAHIKR010000288.1 GCA_018897415.1 Pseudomonadota bacterium | reverse complement strand
TTGCTGCTGATACCTGCTGGTATCTTGCTATTTTCTTTTTTATTTCCTCCCTCTGCTTCTCAAATACTATGAAGTTGTTAACAATATCCAGAAACTGCTTTTTTGTGAATAATCCTTTTACTGCCCCTTCAACCGGGTCAAAAACGTCCGGGTTTTTCCAGTAATGATAATTTTCATGCCAGTCATACTTGAATACAATGCCGTCTGTGGCGCATACAAACGCAAGATACCTGAAAATCTGGGGTGCCTGCCTGTTATAGCGCTGGAGCTGCTTTATTGCTTCATTGTAATCATAGATGCCTGTTGGTTTCTTTGCCTCCATCATAATTAGAGGAATGCCGTTGACCATGAGTACGATGTCAAACCTAACATTTTCATATCCTGCGAATCTGAACTGATTGGTTACAACAAAATTGTTGTTTTCAATATTTTCATAATCAATGAGTCTAACCGTTTGTGCCTTCTTTCCTGCTTTTAAAACGATGCTCTTCTCACCTTTAAGCCACTCTAAGAACTCTTTATTTCCAGAGATGTCATTAGTTAAGCGCCTCAGTTTAGAAATAACACGTTCCACATCTTCATCAGTGTCAATAATATCTGGATTAAGTCTTCTAAGCGCTTCCCTCAGTGTTGGATAATCAAAAGCCTCCTCTGGTGTTCGGCGCAGTTCTGAGGCTGGCACATATTTCCATCCCATTTCCTGAAGCCATTCGATGATGGGTTTTTCCACGACACCGAATTCTGTGTATGGCATTTTAACTCACCTTAACCCTAACTTTTCCAGTAAGTAAAACCTGCATCAGCCCTTTCTTCAACTCCTGAAGTTTCTGCTTTCGGTTGCGCTCCACCTCGATTTTTTCATCAACGGTTGAGAGGATTGAAGCGATTTTTTGTTGTTCGGGAAGTGGGGGGAGAGGGAGTTTGAGATTATGCACGTCACTGTCACTAACCGCAGGATAATTGGATCCTCTTTGGATTTCTGTTAGTGTACCAATTACTCTATCTGTTAAGAGATAATGAAATACAAACATATAATCTACTACGCCGTGCACACACCTAATAATAGTGAAAGCAGTGGAACATATTTCATTATTAAACTCGGTGGGAACAATTGCAACACGTTTTAAATATGGTCTAACAGTAGCAAAAATAATATCATGCTCTTTTATATGTTTTCGTGCTCTATGAGGTGCATCTTTACCAACATATTCTTTAAAGTTAATGATTTTAAAAAATTCATTTGAGATACCTGAGACATCCACATATCTAAAACGTTTATTTGGATTTTTTCTTGGATCTACTTGCCTTACTTTTTCTGTAACGTTTCCCAGCCTCACCACATCCCACTCCTCAGGAATCTCCCCAATCTCTGTTTGCTTGAACTTCTTGTGTCCTATCCCTTTCGTTAAGAGTTGCTGCATCAAGCCCTTTTTGAGTTCCTGCGTCTTGATGATGATTTCATTAGTTTTCTGGATGGCATCGTCAACGGTTGAAAGGATCGAGGCGATTTTGCGTTGTTCGGGGAAAGGGGGGAGGGGTATCTCTATTGCTTTTAATGTTGGTGCAGTAATAGTTTTGATAGTCGTCTGTGGTGAGAGATTATTTAAGGTCTTTTTAAAGTAGATTGATAAGAAAAATTGCTTTAAAAAATGAGAATAAATAAGGGAATGTACGGGTGAGATTCTTATCAAATTTGCAGTTATGTTTGCACCTTCTAGTTTATTTGGAACAATCGCAACCTTTCCCATAGTACCTCTCACAGATAAAACAAAATCGCCTTCTTTAAGTATTGTTTTTGGAAAACGTGAATTGGTATCTTCAGAAATAAAACGGTATTTACTTAAATCGCTTTCTAACATACCATTTTCTTTTATAAGTTTCCCCCTTACTTCTGGGATACCCTTATTAACATATTTTATATTGTAATATGTTGGGTAGCGATAAACTTCGTTAGATACTTCGCCGAGTTTCACCACTTCCCACTCCTCTGGGAGTTCGCCGAGTTCTGTTTGTTTAACGCGCTTCATTTTTTAATGCCCTCCTTGTCCTTTGCTGCAATGTACTTCTGAAATCTGCTTCTTGGTTTGTCCGGAACCGTTCGTTTAAGGAGCCCCACCTCAAGAAGGGGATTCAGGATACTCTCTAAAAAGGATGGGCGATGCCTCAATCCGAGGTATTCCATTATCTCTCGAAGGGAACGCGGTTGCTTACAAAACTCAACTACCATAGCTCGCCTGTCCATCATCTCGACTTGTGGGGCGACTTGTTCGGTGACTTGTTCGATGACTTGTTCGGCTGGATGCCTTAAAGTAACAGTAAAAGTATCTGACTTCATATCATTCAAATACTCGGGCGGAGGATAACCCTCATTTTTGAGATACTCACGAGTAGTTTTAATACCAGTTCCCTTGGCCTCAGCCCAACCTATGTCATAGAATACGG
>JAHIKR010000287.1 GCA_018897415.1 Pseudomonadota bacterium | reverse complement strand
CACTTTACTATCTTCTGCAAGCAGAAGAGTTCTCGTGCGACTTGCATGTGTTAAGCACGCCGCCAGCGTTCATTCTGAGCCAGGATCAAACTCTCCAATTAAACTATAAATTATATTACGTGGACCCAACTCATTAATTGTCACTATTTAGTTTTCAAAGATCAAGTCGTCGTTTAAAATTACGACACAAGAATTAATCAAAAGATTATTTTATATATCTTTAAATCTTTATTTGTCAATATTTTTATTGTAAAAATAAATTATATTTTTTAAACCATTATTAACTTAAAAAAAGCTGATTCAAAACACATACGAATTAAATATGTCAAGAACAATTTTGATGAGCTCGTAAAGCAAACGAAATTTATTGCACAATGCTTCTACAGTTGTCAATCATTATTTTTTACTTTTAATTTATGGAAACGCTTTTTCCCTGCCCTTAATAATATTTCCATATTATCAACATCGCTATCTGTTATCAAATAATCAAATGACTCTAAACGCTCACTATTTAAATAAGCGCCACCCTGAGCTATTAGTCTTCTTGATGAGCTGCTTGTATCAGCCAATCCAACCGCATGAAACAGCTTAAATGCTGGGATTCCTTCCTTTAGTTGATTAATGTTAATATATGAATGTGGGACTGAAGCATCATCAAGGGCTGATATGCTTGTCGGTATATTGCTTGAAGGCAATATTTTTTCAGAGACAGCTCTAACCCCAAAAACATTGGCAGACGCATTATAGGCCTTAATTGCCTCTTCTCTTCCATGAACAAGCTGTGTTACTTCAAAAGCCAAAACAGCTTTAGCGCAGTTCAGATCTACTTCATCGAAATTTCCAATAGCACGAATCTCATCCATAGGTAAAAAAGTATAGAGCGCCATGAATCTTTCAACATCTTGATCATCTGTATTTATCCAGTATTGATAAAATTCGTAGGGTGTTGTTCTTGCACTATCAAGCCAAACAGCTCCTTTAGCCGTTTTTCCCATTTTCTCGCCACTACTGGTTGTAATCAATGGCAAAATAATACCAAATGCGGTTTCATGCCGCATACGCCGAATAAGATCGATTCCAGCAACAATATTACCCCATTGATCACTCCCGCCAAGCTGTAATCTACATCCATAACTATTAAAAAGCTTTAAAAAATCATATGCTTGCAAAAGCATATAGTTAAATTCAATAAAATTGAGACCTTCTTCAGATTCGAGACGCATTTTATAAATTTCCGCCTTTATCATACGATTGACTGAAAAATGTTGTCCTATATCTCTTAAAAACGGAATATATCCTAATTGCGAAAGCCAATCAGCATTGTTCAATAAAATAGCCTTTCCGCCGCTAAAGTCTATAAATCTTGAAATTTGCTCTTTAATTCCACATATATTTTCTTCAATGATCTCTGAATTAAGAAGCTGCCTCGTTTCAGTCTTTCCGCTTGGATCTCCGACAAGCCCGGTACCACCACCAATAAGAGCGATCGGACGATACCCGTGTTTTTGCATGTAAGCAAGCGCCATTAAAGGAACGAGGCTTCCAACATGCAAGCTGGATGCAGTTGGATCAAAACCAATATAACAGGTTGCGTTCTCATCCTCTAAGTATCGACTCAGCTCTTTATCATGAGTTGTATTCTCAATAAATCCTCTTTCATAAAGGATATCGATTATATTATTCATAACGAACAACCTGATTTGTGAATATTTAAAAATTTCAAAAAATTATAGTTTCAATTTAGATTTGAAAAGTTACATTACAATTGCATAACAGCTCTATTTGTTTGCATATTCTACCGATCTAGTTTCACGTATGACTGTAACTTTGATCTGGCCTGGAAAAGTTAACGATTCTTCAATCTTTCTTACAATATCTCTGCTAAGAAGAACAGACTCCTCATCTGAAATAATGTTACTTTCGACGATAACTCTGAGCTCCCTTCCAGCTTGAATTGCATAAGTATTTGCGACACCTTTAAATGAATTCGCTATGTTCTCAAGATCTTCCAGCCTTTTAATATAATTTTCCAGCAACTCTTTACGTGCACCTGGTCTTGCACCTGAAAGGCTATCTGATGCTTGTACTAATAGCGCATATACAGAATTAGGTGGCACATCTTCATGGTGAGCTGCAATAGCATGTACAACCTTAGAATTTTCGCCAAATTTTTTGGCGAGGTTAGAACCAATTATTGCATGTGGCCCTTCAACCTCGTGATCTATAGCTTTCCCAATATCATGTAATAATCCCATACGTCTTGCTAATTTCGAATTAAGTCCCAATTCAGAAGCCATAATACCGCTTAAAAAACCCACTTCTACTGAATGCTGTAAGACATTCTGAGCATAACTTGTACGGAATTTCAACCTTCCTAAATACTTTATTAGCTCGTGATTTATACCATGTACACCCAGATCAAAAGCTGCCTGTTCTCCTGCTTCCTTTATTACCAAATCAACTTCCTGGCCAACCTTTTCTACAACATCTTCAATTCTAGCTGGATGTATTCTACCATCAGATATTAATCTCATTAAAGAAAGTCTAGCAATTTCTCGTCTTACAGGATTAAAACCAGAAAGAATAACTGCCTCTGGAGTATCGTCAATAATAAGATCAATGCCTGTTGCCGCTTCAATTGCACGGATATTACGCCCTTCTCTTCCTATTATTCGTCCCTTCATCTCATCGTTTGGCAACTGTACTACAGAAACTGTCCGTTCAGCT
>JAHIKR010000286.1 GCA_018897415.1 Pseudomonadota bacterium | reverse complement strand
CCCAAAGGTTTGCTTGGCAAGGCCATATCTTACGCCATGAATCAGTGGGACAGGCTGGTTCGATACACGGAACAGGGATTTGCCAAGCCTGACAACAACGATGCTGAGAATGCTATTAGGCCATTTGTCGTGGGTCGCAAAAACTGGTTATTTTCTGGAAACCCGGAAGGCGCCAGGGCAAGTGCAGCTCTTTTCAGTCTGATTGAAACAGCCAAGGCCAATGAACTGGAACCCTACCATTATCTGCGCTATCTGTTTGAGAGACTGCCGGTGGCCGAGACGACCGAAGATTATAAATCACTGCTTCCACAGTATCTGAACCCAGAACAACTGAAGCTAAATGCTTAGTGCGGTTTATTAAGCGCTTACGTTTTTATAAAGACAAAATCAACAAGTGTCCAATTAGATATCAAATAAATTCAACTGGATATGTCCGCTAGTAATTTGGTTTTTGTAACCAGTTTGTGAGAACCTGACGAATGGGACTTTTCTCAAAAAGTGATACACTCAAAATCTGTAAAATTGTGTAGAGGCTCAGGTTTATTTGCATCCGTTTTTTTATTATCGCAACAAGAACGTACACCGTTCAAGTTATGGCAATCCAGATCTAAGTTTTAACTGCGTCCTCAGTAGTTCCATAAAATGCTTTGATTCTCAGATGCTGCTTTATCCATTTAAAAAATAACTCTACCTGCCAGCGGCATCGGTAGATATCAGCAATCGTCAGTGCAGGAAAAGAAAATTGATTCGTCAAGAAACTTAATTTTCTTCCGGTTTTTAACATCGAAGAATTTTACACACCGAAGTTTTTCGGGATAATCTTTCTTCGAACAATAACCGGTTAGAGCAATGAGCAGGCCAAATCATTTTCTTTACCGAAACATGGCTATAGCGACGGATACCAATCTGTTGTAGCCACCCCACTCATCGGTTCGAATGCTACTTCTGCCAACAACTCTGTTTTGCACGAACACGTGTGAGACTGTCACCAGAGGCGTCTGTAAGAATTCCAAGATGAATTCGCCCCCTCCACGGCAATTTCTACTAACACAAAGTACTTTGTCTTTATAAAAACATAATCCAGGCATTGGAAAAACAAAGGTTTATTGCGATTTAAAGAAGCGAAACTTGAGCAATTGATATAAACGTTAATTTAGTTTGTTTTATATAATTCCGCAAAGGTGACATATGAATTCTAATAGAATGTTGACCAATAGAAAAAATATTATTTTCCAGGCGGAGAAACATCCATTAGAAACGAGACACATTCACACTACATTGGAAAGTTACTGCCTTGAATTGGTACACAGAAAAGCTTATGAAGAAGTTGCTATAATGTCAAAAGGACTAAAAGTTTTGGATTATGGATGTAATGATGGTTATGGTACTTATATAATAAGTAATTATTGTAAAGAAGTAATAGGTATAGATGTTTCAGCTATAGCAATAAAAAATGCAAAGGAAAAATACGGACAACAAGGAATTGAATTTCACTTATTTGATGGTAAAAGAACTTCATTTGATGACAAGTTCTTTGATAGAGTAGTAAGCTTACAAGTTATAGAACATATAATTGATTATGATGATTATCTTAATGAGATTAAACGCATTCTAACTAAGGATGGTGTAGTACTATTCACAACTCCAAATGCAACTATACGACTCGATCCTGGAATGAAACCATTGAATCCATTCCATGTTAAGGAGTTCACTCCAATAGAACTCAATAATCTTTTGAAGAAATATTTCAATAAAGTTGAAATTAGAGGGTTATTTGCAACAGATGTTTTGTATAATGTGGAATATAATCGGCTTAAAAAAGGGCTTGAA
Source organism: Pseudomonadota bacterium (assembly GCA_018897415.1). Lineage (GTDB taxonomy): Bacteria > Desulfobacterota > Desulfobacteria > Desulfobacterales > ETH-SRB1 > B13-G4. The sequence goes on along the minus strand of JAHIKR010000286.1, from coordinate 14,212 downwards.
AGAGCGCGTAAAAAACCTATTTTCCCATCACCATGGAAAATAAAAGCAGCCTTTGTTAATGGCGTTAAAGCCATTTTACCCAATTGTATATATTATATTACTAAGAGAGCCTTTAATAGGTTAGAGATGGGTGCTAAACGTCTCGACAAATCAGTTATGACAAAATATTCCACGAATGATTTTTTCTATTTAGAAAATAACTTGGAACAGTCTCTTGATCTAATGGCAATATGTTCTGTAAGATAAATTGGTCGATGTGATCATTCTTAGCAAATTTTATATGCTTTGACCATCTTTCATACCAGCCTTCCAGTTTAAGCAAATTTTTATGGAAATCTTCATTTCCCAATTCCATCCAGAGAAAAACAAATTGTTAATTGAAAAAATAAGAGAATTATTTAAACACTCAGCAGTATATTCAATCGGCTGGGTCGCCAGCAGTGCGGCAAGTATTTTATTGCTGCCTGTTTATACAAGGTATTTGTCAAAGGCCGACTATGGTATCCTTGAAATATTAACACACTTTAATGGAATATTCAGAATAATAATGATAGCGGGATTGCATCTCGCTGTGAGCAGGTTTTACAACTTCGCTGTAGATGGGTCTTCAAAAAGGCGTGTGTTATCAACGGCAAATTCAGCAATATTTATCATTGTTATTTTAGGCAGTATTTTTATCTTTCCGTTGGATGATTTTTTGTCAAACCTTATATTGGGCAGCGCAGATTATGCTTACTATGTGGATATTAATATAATTATATTGTCATTGGATGTTATGTATTTTGTTTTTTTAATTTCTTTTATTGTTCAAAAGAAATCAGTGCCTTATGTTGCCATAAGCATGATCAAATTGATTTTGGGGATTATTGCAAATATATATTTCATAGTATTTCTCAAATTAGGTGCACTGGGTATGCTTTATGGAAATGTCGTATCATTCCTTGTAACAACTGTTATAGCCGGCTTTTACTCTATCCGGGAAAATGGCTTGCTGGTTGATTTTCCCCTGTTAAAAGAAATGCTGAAGTTTGGCTTGCCGCTTGTCCCGGCGCAACTTTGTGCCACTGTGATGCATAATGCTGACAGATTTCTTATAAGATATTATTGTAATTTAGAGGATGTCGGCTTATACAGCCTTGGCTATAACTTTCCAATGATGACAAATGTACTGCTATTGCAGTCTTTCAATATGATCTGGGGCGCGAGCATGATGTATGAAATTGCGAAAGAAAAGGATGCCTCATACCAGTTTGGCCGTATTACAACATATTTTATGTTATTATTTGTTTCAACCCAATATGCATTAAGCATATATTCAACTACGGTTGTAAAGATACTGGCAGCGCCAAAATTCTTTATGGCACACACTGTTATACCTTTTGTTTCATTAGGCGTTTGTTTGCATGCTTTTTATACTTTTTTTACTGTGGGTGCATTTATTAAAAAAAAAACATGGCTGGTTAATATTGGATATTTACCGGCAGCTATTTTAAATATTGCCTTAAATATGGTCTTATTGCCCAGATTCGGCTATATTGCCGCTGCATGGACAACTGTTTTTACCTATTTTACTTTTGTTGCTCTTGTATATGTGGCATGCAGGAAAACAATAAGTATATCATTTGAATTTAAGAGGCTAAGTTATGTTTTTTTGACAACCATTGCTTTGTATATTGTATCATCTCAACTGTTTTTTGATAATTTGCTGATTGACTTTAGTTTGCAATCACTATTTATTTTGATTTACGCGGCTCTAATTTATTTTGGAAATTTTTTCACTGATGGTGAAAAGAATGTTGTCAGGCAAGAATTTAAAAAAGCATTTACAAAAATCTCTATATACAGAAAAGCGGATTTGTAAAATGAATCTTGCTATTATACGGCCATTTGCAAATATATTGTCTGATGAAAAGTACAACGTACAGGAATTTGGATTGGCAAAAGCGCTTGTTAAACAAAATATAAATGTTGATGTGTTTTGCGCCGGCGCTAAACCAATGGCCGAGATTAATGAACTTTGTGGCGAAATGGATTGCAGAGCTAGAATTATCAGGATGCCTTTTTATACCATGTTTTCCTATCATGGGATTTTTAAAGGATTGTTTAACTTGCTGAAAGAAAAAGAATATAACATTATACAAACACAGGGATATGAACAGATAACATCTTTTTTGGCGACCTGGTTTGGGGTAAAACACAGTATTCCAGTTGTTTTGCATCAAGGCGTATATGAAACTGACTATGGTGTAAAACTTGGCAGTATTATGAGGGTGTTTCATTTAACTTTAGGTAAATACATGCGCAGGAATATCTCCGGCTGCATTACTAAAACTGATAAGGCAAAGGAATTTCTTGAACGGAAAGGATTTAATAATATTGAAACCATTCCAATTGGACTTGATATAGAAAAATTCAAGCCTTCAGTAAAAGCAGACTGGAAGTCAAAACTATGTTTGAAACCATCTGATCGTTTATTATTATATGTGGGCATTATAGAGCCACGAAGAAATGTGGATTTTCTGATAAATATAATTTATTTATTAGAAAAAATGGGTGAACCTGTAAACCTATTAATTGCCGGTACCGGGCCGGATGAAAAAAAATGTAAAAAAAAAGTTGAGGAATTAAATTTAACAAAAAAAGTATTTTTTCTGGGCAGGTTAGCGCAGACAGAACTTTCAAGCCTTTATAGCGATGCAGATTTATTTGTTCTGCCCAGCAATAATGAAATTGTTGGAATGGTCTTGTTGGAAAGCCTCTATTTTGGTCTGCCTGTATTAACAACACCCACTGCAGGAGGACTGGATATCGTTAATGAATCAAATGGAAAAATATTCAGCGAACTTAATGAAAAAAAATGGGTTGATTTTATATGTGATTATTTTAACGATCCTGATAAATACGGCTTTAAAAAGTATTTGACGCAACATCCGTTTGAAAGGTCTTGGAATACATTAGGACAAAGGTATGCTTTTTTCTACCAAAATGTGGTTGACGGATATGTGACGTAAATTATTAATATCATGCCATGCAAATCAATGATTAATTTTTGAGCCTGACTATAATAAGAAAGTAGACCGATAATGGAACGGAAAGGAAACTGGATTTGGGGCTTAAAGCGATTATTCATAGTAGCTGCTTTATGCTTCTCTATCTTTTGTGTCTTTTGCAGCGGTATAGCATCTAAATACGATGTCTCGGCCTATTATGTCGCAAAGGCTATGATGAGGCAGGGGACTCTGTCGTTGATCCGTTATTTCACTCTTGCTTATGATCCTGTTTCAGCGAAAGTCGCCACGGCGGGTCCTGGTGATGAGGCAGTTGATGTAGGAAACAAAGATTGTCTGCGTATCGAAGACTATTTTGAAGCTCTTAGATTACACGGCCAATGCGGGATAAGAATAATAAAGATCGATAACGAGAAAATTATTAAATCGTCATTTACATTCTCTTATCAGCCTTACGATGAACCAATCCTCCATGAAGTCAGGACGAAGTTTATGCTCAATGAGGTCGTTGCGCCTGCCGGGAATGAGTTTGAAAAACTGATTTTATTAAGAAACTGGACAAGAAGTCAGTTCAAACGATCAGATTATCAACCGGTCACGCAAGATTTCAACGCATTAGAAATCCTTACGAACAAGGTTAGAAATTTAGAAGGCAAAGCATGGGAACCCGGCTATTACAATCCATGTTCATTGTTCCCTCGGCTTTATGCTCAACTTTTGCTGAGTATTGGCCATCAGGCGAGGATTGTTCAGATATCACATGGGCCACATGGCGCTGGTCACGGAATGACTGAGGTGTGGTCGAACCAGTTTGGGAAATGGGTCACAATGGATGTGGATTTAAACCTCCATTATGAAGCGGACGGCATTCCACTTAATATGCTTGAGGTACATAATAAAAGATACACAAAAGGGCCATCCAGCGTCAAAGTAATCCGGGGAGTACAAGAATCAGGTGATTTTGAGTACGAGAAGCAAATTGATATTGAGGAAATGATTCAATACCACAGCTATATTAAGATTGCCGATATGAGAAATGATTGGATCACGAATCATTACTTTAGGGGGCATCCCAAAAGAACTGACAGATCATCATTGTTCTGGGTTGATAAGAATTTGCAGCCCTCTTTCAATTTTATGCAAAAGACGGATAATATTGATGATTTTTACTGGACGCTTAATCAGACTGAGATATTGGTTAAAACGAGCGGCAAGTCAAAAAACGTATTGGAGTTAGTATTCAAAACATTCACCCCCAATTTCAAACATTTTGAAATAACAGTGGATGATTCAGACAATGTCATCTCAACATCTCCATTGTACAAGTGGGAATTGCACTCAGGAAGAAACAAATTGTATGTCAGGTCAGTTAACAAATTCGGAGTTAGTGGGATACCGAGTTTTGTGGAGATAATGGTTGATCAGGAAGCATAAGTCAGAGGGACACGGATTGTCACGGATATTTTGGGGCATAGCGCAAAGAGAGCGGCGCATAGCGTACTCTAAAGCTGATAGCTCATAGCTGAGACTGACACACATGGCGCAAGGAGCGAAGCACATAGTGTATTGAGAAAAAGGAAAGGCGCTTGAAGAATATAGTAAAGACAATTGCCAACGCAATTTGTCTCGTCATTGCATTCCCGTTGTTCGTTGTTTATAGTATGTTGGGAGCATTGGGGAATAAGGATAGTTCACTTTGGGGGTTTTCGCAATTTCTGAGCCTCCTCCCTGGGGCTTTAGGAAACTACTTGAGGAAAAATTTTTACCGCTTATCTATGACCCGATGCAATAAAGACTGTGCGATTTTATTTGGAACTATATTCTCGCAGGTTGATACAGAAATAGGTAAGGGAGTCTATATCGGCCCTCATTGCAACATCGGGAAATGCAGGATCGAAGATTATTGTACTATAGGCAGCAATGTTCATATCATGAGCGGAAAAAGGCAACACAATTTTGAAGACCTTGAGACTCCGATTCAGGAACAGGGTGGAGTTTTTGAAAAGATAGTCATCGGCGAGAATACCTGGATAGGAAATTGTGCACTGGTTATGGCTAATGTAGGCAAAAAATGTATTGTCGGCGCTGGTTCTGTTGTAACTAAGAATGTGAACGATTATTCTATAGTTGCAGGGAATCCGGCGAAAGTAATAGGAAAGCGAAAATAGATATAGCGATATCCATATGAAAATTTTATTTCTATGCCATCGATTTCCATTTCCACCAAAAAGAGGTGGAAAAATTCGACCGTTTAACATTATCAAACATCTTGCTGAAAAACATGAAGTTTTTGTGGTGTCAATTGCCAGTTCAAAGCAGGAGGCTGCGACAGGTTCCGGTCTTGCTGATTACTGTAAAAGTTATTTTCTTGAGATAATCAATAAAACTGCAGCTTATGCAAATGTTTTACTGAGAGTTCCAACTCGTATTCCCTTTTCCATGGGATATTTTTATTCCAAAAAATTATTTAAACGGATTAAGAAAGAGTTGGCTGATGTAAAATTTGATTTGATATTTGTACATTGTTCTTCAGTTGCACAATATGTCCAAGATGTATCCGGGATACCGAAAATACTCGATTTTGGCGACATGGATTCCCAGAAATGGACGATTTATGGAAAATATAAAAAATTTCCATTAAGTCTGATCTATAAGTCTGAGGGAAAAAGGCTCAGGGCCGCAGAAGAGGAGCTTGCCGGAAAGTTTGATTATTGCACATGCACTACCTTGCAGGAGCTGAAAACACTTCAAAGCTATGGTGTTTCATACGATACAGGCTGGTTTCCCAATGGTGTTGACAATGAGTTTTTTAAGCCTTCAGATATTCCATTTGAGCCTGATACCATGAGTTTTATCGGGCGAATGGATTATTATCCCAATCAGGAATGCATGTTTGATTTTTGTAGAAATACTTTGCCCTTGATAAAGACGAAACGTCCTGATGTAAAACTGATTATTGTTGGCGCGAATCCTCCTGTGTCTGTGCGGAAATTATGCAGAATACAGGGCGTAACGGTTACAGGATCTGTGCCGGATGTCAGACCGTATGTTCAAAAAAGCGCTGTAAATATTGCCCCTTTAAATATTGCAAGAGGGACCCAGAACAAGATTCTTGAGTCAATGGCAATGGGCGTGCCGGTAGTTACTACTAAAACTGCTGCCGATGGTGTTGATGCAGCACATGGGAAACATTTTCTTGTTGCATCTTCTCATGAAGAATTTGCAGATGCAGTTGTCAGGCTTCTGTCTGATAATGAGGAACGGAAAAAATATTCTATAAATGGGCGTGCCCGGATGTTGTCGCATCATAATTGGAGAAAATCGATGGAACAGCTTGATATAATTATTGAAGATTGTTTGGAAAATTATGGTGGACATCCATAATTTTTTTACCGGTACTATTGAGGCATAAAAACAAGGAAGATTTTTATGAAAAAGACTATCAGTGTTTTTGGACTTGGATATGTTGGCACTGTGCTTCTCGGGTGCATGGCACGTGACGGGCATAATGTGATTGGTGTGGATATTGATGCTTACAAATTGAAGCTTCTTCGTGATAAAAAGTCTCCTGTACTTGAAGAAGGCATGCAGGATCTGATTGAAAGTGTCATGAATACGGATCTGGTAAAAGTAGTTGATGACACAGAATATGCGATTTTAAATTCAGATATTTCGTTCATATGTGTTGGAACACCATCCCTGCCAAATGGCAGCCAGGACTTGACCGCAATAAAACGGGTTGCTGAAAAAATTGGAAGCGCCTTGAAAAACAAGAGTGAATTTCATGTTATTACTGTGCGTTCTACGGTTACTCCAGGTACAGTTGAAGAAGTGATGAAGCCAATTATTGAAGAAAAATCTTTTAAAAAAACAGGCGAAAATTTTGGCTTATGTTTTCAGCCGGAATTTTTACGTGAAGGCACGTCAATAAAAGATTATGATAATCCGCCTTTCACAATTATTGGCGGTGACTCGAAAAAATCCATTTCAATAGTTTGCGACCTCTTTAAAAAACTCCCCTGTGATATTATTGAGACTTCAATACGTAACGCGGAAATGGTTAAATACTGTTGCAATGTTTTTCATGCCCTTAAAATTACCTTCGCCAATGAGATCGGAAGGATTTGTCAAAGCCTTTCTGTTAACTCACACGAAGTAATGGATATTGTCTGCCAGGATACGCAACTTAATATTTCACCTGCCTACATGAAACCAGGATTTGCCTTTGGTGGATCGTGTCTGCCCAAGGATTTGAAAGGGCTGCTATATCTGTCTAAAACGCATGACATACAAGTGCCTGTGATTTCGCATATTATAAACAGCAACATTGTTCATATTGAACACGCTATAAATACAGTGTTGTTAATGGGGAAAAAGTCCGTTTTGCTGGTCGGGCTTAGTTTTAAAAGCGGAACCGATGATTTGCGCGAAAGCCCATTGGTTGCAATAGCTGAGAGGTTTATCGGCAAGGGACTTAAATTAAAAATATTTGATCCGCATGTAAACCTTTCACGCTTGATTGGCGCAAACCGTAGATATATTGAAACAGCGATACCTCATATAGCTTCATTAATGAGTGACGATTATGAAAAACTTATCGATGAAGCAGAAGTGATAATTGTTGGTCAATCCCATGATCTTTTTATTGAAAGACTGTATTTGTTGTGTAGAAAAGATCAATTTGTTCTGGATCTTGTAGGAAAAATTAACAAGGAAAAAATAGCTGGAGAATACCAGGGTGTGTGCTGGTGAGTCCAAATAATGCCTCATATAACTATGAACTTCAGATCATTGTTTTCTCAACGGTTTCCTGGATGAAAAGACTTGAAAAATGAATATTCTTCAGTTTATCTGTTCGTCCGGTTTTTATGGCGCTGAGATGTGGATTCTGGCTTTGGCCAAGAATTTGGACCAGGCAAAAGTCAATTGCCATTTGGCAATAACCAGAGAATCCGATGAACAGAATATCGAAATTTACAACAGGTTTCAGGGATTAGGCCTTACCGCCCATCAGATTAAAATAAATAGCCGGTTTGATCCGATGGCTGTTGTAAAGCTCTGCAAGCTTATTAAACGAAATAATGTAGATATTATTCATACACACGGTTATAAGTCTGATATCATTGGAATAATCGCTGCCGGAATGTCTGGTATTAAGACCGTGGCAACCCCCCATGGTTTTGAGAATGCAAAAGATTTTAAACTCCAGATGTTCATCAGGCTTGGCTGCATCGCGTTTAAATATTTTGATTGTGTGGCACCGTTGTCTGAAGATTTGTACTCCGATATTTTGGGTCATAAAGTCAGGCCGGACAAGATCAGGCTGATTGTCAACGGCGTTGACCTGACAGAGGTTGAAGCTGAAAAGAGTGAAAACCTGCCATTATTATTTCCCCATTCTGAAGAAAAAAAAATCGGATATGTCGGACAGATTGCTCACAGAAAAAATATTGGGAATATGCTCGATACATTTGATCTTTTGTATAAGAAACACAAAGACATACGCCTGTTCCTTGTTGGTGACGGCCCAATGCGAAAAGAACTCGAAAAAAGGGCCATGATGCTGGCATCGGGTGATAAAATAGAATTTTTAGGGTACAGAAAAGACCGTCTGAGAATTATAAAGGAAATGGATCTCTTCTGCATGACCTCTTCGCTTGAAGGTATTCCCAGATGTATGATGGAAGCCATGGCTATGGGAACACCGGTAGCCGCATTTAATATTCCCGGTGTGGACAAGCTGATTATTCCTGAAGAAACAGGGTTGATGGCCGAATTCGGGGATGTCGAAGGGTTGAAGCAGTGTTGGGAGAGGATTTTGTTTGATGAAGCGTTTGCGAAGGGATTGGCTAAGAATGGGAGACAACATATTTTAGAACATTTTTCTGCTAAACGAATGGCGGAAGAGTATACGGAGCTGTATCGGGAAGTATTGGCTGATAGCTCATAGCTGAAGGGAGCGAGATTTTAACCACGGATTAACACGGATGGCCACGGGTATTATGGTTTTGCCTAAGAACTAATCCACAAATACACTTTGCGCTCTGCGTAAATCCGGAGGATTTACTATGCCGGGAATATTTGGCACCTTTAAAAAAGAGCAAATAGATTTGAACCAGCTAATGGCCGATATGATATCGTCAATGAATGATGAGAATCGGTTTAGGGTGGATAAATATATAGATGCGGAAACAGGGTTATGTTTTGGGCGCGTGAGCCTTGGCATATTGAGCCCCGTTGATCAGCCCCTGAAAGATCGGGAAGGGAACTGCTGGATCGTTTTCCACGGCGAGTTATATGGAAACAAGGGAGCATCAACCGACCCTGAATATGCTCTTAATCAGTACATTGAAAAGGGGGATAAGTGTGCTTCAGAGTTGAACGGAATTTTTCACTTTGCCATTTATGACAAGCGTTCTGAACAGATTAAACTATTCAGCGACAAATTCGGCCTTCAGCCTCTTTATTATTCGGTTTTGCCTGATGGAATTATTTTTGCGGCTGAAGTCAAGACCTTGTTGGGGGATGAAGATGTCGGAAAGGCCCCCGATTATCGCAGTTTTGCGGACTTTCTTCACTATGGTCAGATCCTCGGTCAAAAGACACTTTTTAAAGACATAGAACTTCTCGCACCTGGATCAGTTCTTACTTGTGACTTGCGAGATTGTAAGGTTGCTGTCAAAAAATACTGGCATCTTGACAAGCTTTTCGTTGAAAAGGGAGCCTACAGTTCGCAGGCCTCTGCTGAAGACGCGGTTTTACTCCTGGTTAAATCGATCAAGAAACGAAGCACAAATAAAGAAATTCTCGGCCTCTCGCTTTCCGGAGGGCTTGATTCACGGGGAATTTTGGCTGGGCTCGGGAAGGATGCAGAAGGCATTCGCACGTATACACTGGGCATAGGCGGTTGCGCTGATCAAAGACTGGCTGAGAGGATGGCCCGGGTGGCCAAAACCAACCATGAGTTCATTGAGCTGGACCAAGGCTATCTTCATGGTTTCGAAAACATGGCCATGAACATGATCCGGTTAAGTGATGGCATGTATCACCCCCATGAGTCGACCGAAATGTTGGCGCTTGAGTATTTCAAGAAAGCACCTTTTAAAATACTTCTGAGGGGACATGGCGGAGAGATTGCCAAGGCTGCCCTGGCCTATCCTGTTATGGTGACCCCACAGGTCCATTCCTGTTCCAGTAGTCGCGAAATACTGGCCTATATTTTCAATATCACAAATCTGGTCATGAAAGATACTGACCCAGGCAAACTGTTCACGCCTTCCTTTCGCGAGCTGGTGAAGGAAGTTCCTGAACAATCCCTCCAGGAATCCTGCGGTAAGGTCAGTGGGGTTCTGGCGCCGGCAGATGTCTGTATCTATTACTATATCAATGAACATATCAGACGACAGGTGGTCGCTTCTTTGGAGATCTTCAGGACCCAAGTCGAGATCAGGACGCCTTATGTTGATGAGGTTTATATAAAAAGCCTTCTATCTCTTCCGGTGAGCGAAAGAAATGAGGGAGAGATTCATTTCAAGCTCATAAAGAGATGTATGCCGGGTCTGGTGAAAATACCCAACTCAAACACTGGAGCGCCTCTGGACGCAGGGCTTGTCCGGTTGTTTATCACCGACAAGTTCAACTCTCTCATGAAACGACTCAGCGTGAAAGGATTTAGGCATTATACTGAATTTCAAAAGTGGCATAGAAAAGCATTTAGCGAAAGCAGCCAGAAAATCATTTTCAGCGAGCAGACGGGAGATCGAAACATATATAATGTGGATTACCTGAAATCTGTGTTTGACACGCATATTTCAGGAAGAAAAGATTACGGTCATTTACTGGGAACTATCGTGGGGCTGGAGCTCTGGTTCAGGAGCTTTGTAGACAACTAACAAGAGATAGCGTGGCGCAAAGAGCATGGCGCATGGCGCATGGAGCAGAGAGCGGAGGGGAAGAAGATGCGAGGTTGGGAAGGTGGGAAGGGCGGAGTGCGTAGAGCATCATAGCGCGGAGGGCATAGAGCAGAGAGCATGGAGCATGGAAGAGGGTGGCAGAATTGGCAAGATTAAAGCGAACTCTGATTTGGGGTTTACTTTTTTTATTCCTTCTTGGCTCTGACAGCGGATCCGGCAATACCTTGGCACCTTATCACGGAGATCCAACAGCGGCTCCGAAACCATTCTGGCCGCCGGCAGGACAAAATATTAAATGTCCTGTCACACGGGATACCTGGATTTCCTCTGTGGGTGAGGAAAAAATTGGGAGCAATGGCGGCGAAAAACAGCTTAAGGTTAAAGGCCAGCAGGAGTACAGTCTTTTTGATATCGATCCGTCACCCTTAAAAGGCAAGATTGTGACTGGTGCGTTGCTACACATACTTTCAGCATCACCACAAAAAGCGCCTTTTGCACGTCTCGGTGTATCTTCGATAGCAAGTCAATGGGTAGAAGGTACATCAAAAAGTTACAGACCTCAGACAGGTAGTTCATGTTTTATTCAGGCTGAATATCAAAAGCGGGATTGGGCGTATTCGGGCAGTACCCTGATGGACATAATGTTTGGTCGCGGTCACACTTTATGGAAATTCGCAGAATGCTCTATGCCTGATCGTGGTGAGTGGCAGACATGTGCTGTTGATCCTGATGTGGTTGCTGCCCGCGTGGCCGGTCTTAGTTATGGCTTTTGTATTTATGACGAGGTCGGCAGCATTTGGTCTTTTAAAAAAGGGGAATTTCAATACACATATTTTCCGAACCGGTTTTGTTACAGCAAGGAAAGTGGGAAAAGTGCGCCATGGCTGGAGGTCTGGGTTCAGGGAACAGATTCTATTCCGCCTGAGCCGGTTAAATCCATCAGGGTTGATATTGATCAGTTTCCGGCTGGAGAGGCACTGGTTCGATGGGATACTCCCAGAGATTCCGGCGGTGGTAAAACCCTTGGTTTCCAGGTCAGCTACAGAAAAGGTGCTCAGGAAATTTTCATGCCACGATACCTGATTCCTATGGCTGGCAATCCTGGTGAGGAGGTCAGAATGCATATTCAGGATCTGCCGTTTAATCCGGGGGAGTCGATCACTCTTACTATCAAACCCGTGGACAGCGCTGGAAATGTTGGCCAACCTTTTACCAGGACGATCAAGCTGTCTTCAAACCTGCCGGTAATCGATATCCCGCTGGCCGATATCAAGCCTTTCCCTCCAAGCACAAATCTTCCAATGGTTGGTGGTTTGAAGGTGGCCGTTGTGGATCTGCTGGACAAAATCGATCCTCAGACCGGAAGAATGATTCCTGGTCATGAGGAGGGTTACAAGGGCGGAAACCACATCTATTCTGCGAGAAAAAAATTGATTCGCCTGCAATCAGCACGAAACGAAACGGTAGCCTTCCAGCTAAATCTGGATGGCCACGCCCGCAATATTGCAGTCCGTTATACCTTTGACAGAAACCGAAACCTCAAACCCAAGATTTCCCAATTCGTTCATGTCAATATAGTAAATGACAAGGGCAAAGTGATCACAGTACTTCCCGACCCACTCATTCCCTTGACCGGTACGTGTTCTATTCCATCAACAACAGGCCAGGTGCGTGTCCCCAATCAGACAAACCTTTCTCTGATATGCGAGATGTATATTCCCCACGAAGAATCTCCAGGCAAAAAGAAGGGAAAGGTGACCATTTCGGTGGGTAATGAAAATCTTGAGCTGGATGTGGATCTTACTGTCTGGAACTTCACTTTGCCTAACAAACTCTCTTTTGTTCCGGAAATGAATGCTTATGCGACCGTTTTTCCTGGAAGAGGATATGACTACTATCGAGTGGCTCACGAACACCGAACCTGCATTAACTGGCTTCCTTACGGGTGGCATGGCATACCTTCCTTTGCGCCGGAGTGGAAGGGCAAGGATTTCGATTGGTCCGAGTGGGATGAAAAGGTTGGGCCGTTATTAGAGGGTTCAGCATTCAAAGATATGCCGCGAAAGCATGAACCGGTTGATGTCTTCTATCTCCCATTAAATGAAAACTGGCCGGTTAATATTTTTGAAAACTACACTCCGTCCTACTGGGCAGACGAGGCTTTTACCACCAAATACCAGAATGATCTGAAAAAGTCGTTTTCTGCCTTTGCCAGACATTGTGAAGAAAAAAGCTGGCATGATACTATTTTCCAGTTTTATCTTAACAATAAAGTGTATTATCGCAAGAAGTTCAAGAAAAGTTCTGCGCCGTGGATTTTTGATGAACCCATGAACACACAGGATTTCTGGGCGCTTAGATGGTATGGAATTTTGTGGCATTCAGCGGTTGATCCGGTGAAAGGGGATGCCAAAATGTGGTATCGCGGTGATATTTCCTTTAGTCAGTATGGGCGAAATATGTTATGTGGTGTCATGGACGTGGAATACCTGGGCGGAAACAATCCCCAAAAGACCAGGATGAAGCACGACGAACAGATCTTGTGGGGAAAATCTAATTTTGCGGAATATGGTACTGCTAATAGAATCGAGATGCCAAATACACAACCGACAGTCTGGTGCCTTTCAGCCTGGTCTAAGGGTGCTATTGGAGTCTTGCCATGGCAAACAATTGGTGGTAAGAACTGCTGGAAGATAGCTGAACAGACCGCGCTCTTTTATCCACACTCCAGTGGACCGAAGCCCTCTGTTCGCCTTAAGGCATTCACGCGAGGACAGCAGGATGTGGAATACCTCTCTCTTTTATGCGACGTGTTCAGGCTCCCAAGGTATTCTGTTGTTGGGTGGCTGAGCAAGATGACCGACCTGGAAGGAAGCATTTACAACTCTTATGAGGCAGATGCCGGCACGGTCAGGTTCGAGAAAGTAAATTCGATGGTATTGTGGAAGATCAGGTATTGCATAGGGAAAATGGTTTCAGACAAAGCGCCTGCATATAGACGGGCTCTTTTGGACTTTGATACGACCAAACGGGATATGAGAAGGCTACCTGATATCGGTTATGTTCCGGTGGCGCCTCAGGTTGATCGTTACAAACCGGAATGCGATAGTTTCATTGAAAGCGCTTTTTAGGAACCCGCGTAAAAGTAGTATGGGGTCACCCATTAAAGGGCCTGTCAAGAGAAAAAACACCTCTCCATGAAAAAAATACATCTTTTTTCGCTTGTCCTCTTACTTTCGCACCAGCACAGCCTCGCTTTATTATCACCTTTTTTCGCACCCGTTATTTCTT
>JAHIKR010000285.1 GCA_018897415.1 Pseudomonadota bacterium | reverse complement strand
CCGGTTTTTTTGTGGAGTCCCCAAAGAAAAGCGGAACGATTAGCCGGCAAATTCAACTCTAATAGCCTTTTCTTAATTCTTTTCATAAAGAAGGAACATTATCTAGATAATTTGTCCTGCAAAGTAAAATTATCACGGATATGAAAACAATCCCCGTTTGACATCTTTTGATATCGTGCAGGCAATCGGTCGTTCAAGACAGGCAGTCGACTCTTATATTGCTGATTTAAGAGCGACATTCCAGATGGATCTGGATCTGAAGATATTACGAATGAATGGGCTTCACATCCCACAGGAGCGAATGGCGAACCGGCTTAGTGTACTACAACAGACTATTTCTATCCATTTACAAAAAATGCCGGAATTGGCAAAACTTGTAAATACTGATTTATCGAAACCAGGATTAACAGGATAAACAAGATTTATTATCCTTTCTATCCTTCTATAAATCCTATGTTATAACAATATTCATCTTTTCTAACGGACAGCGCCGGTTTTTGTAAAATAGACAGACAACTCTTGACAGCAAGAATCTCTAAATTCAGATAATAGTGAAATTTCTCAAAGAACAAGATATGTGTTTTGATTTACAAGATTAAATTAATCCAGTCCATCCTGTTAATCTTGTCAAAAAATAGACAGCTAAACTTTTACTCGCGAGAGGTGCGGCTTTTTCTTTCAGTATTTTTTGTATTTCCATTCAATAAGTTTTGACAAGATATCGTTAAATAAATCAAGATCTTCGGCCTCCCTTTCTCTTAAGAATTCGATTAATACTTCAAGCTTATCTTCTCTCTCGTTTGAAGGGCGACCAGGCTCGCCAGAAAAAAGATACCGCATCGGAATATTCAACGCACTGGTTATCTGGAACAATTTCTGTACAGTGATTGCCCTCTCTCCCCTTTCAACTGCGCCGTAATGGGAGAGATCTATTCCGGCGATTTCAGCCAGCGCTTCCTGGCTATAGCTCTTATCCTTTCTGGCCCTTTTCAGGTTTTGACCGAACCATTTTAATAATTTCGTTTTATGGACTATATCCATTTTTCCCTCCATTAGTACGGACAATAGTCCTTATTTCCGCTGAAGACTATACGTGTATAAACAGTATATTCTTGACAATATGGGTTATACACGGTTAAAAGAAGACGGGATATTAATTCCCCAAAAGAGTTTACCACCAAAAATGACCACGTTTTTTGTTTCTTGATTTAATTCTGAGGAGCTGAATCCATGAAAAAGAGCAAACCCGAATCAAAACAGTCTAAGCAACTGCGAAGTCGTGCGGAGCAATTGCTTGCTGAAAGGCTTGGGAATGGCCAGGATATTCCG
Organism: Pseudomonadota bacterium; assembly: GCA_018897415.1. Lineage (GTDB taxonomy): Bacteria > Desulfobacterota > Desulfobacteria > Desulfobacterales > ETH-SRB1 > B13-G4. The sequence continues at coordinate 4,009 of JAHIKR010000285.1, read as the reverse complement.
GTCGGCGATGTCAAAAAGCTGATTCATGAGCTGGATGTCCATCAAGTTGAACTGGAGATGCAAAATGAGGAACTTCGCAGAGCCCAGTCGGAACTCCAGGAATCGCGGGACAGGTATTTTGAGCTGTATGACCTTGCGCCCATCGGGTATTTTACCCTGAATCAAAAGGGTCTGATCGTTGAGACAAATCTTGCCTGCGCTAGTCTATTAGGTGTGGTGAGAAGCGGTCTGATTAAAATGGGCTTTTCTGCCTTTGTTGCGCCGGATTTTCAAAATGAGTACAACTTTTACCTCAAACGAGTGCTTGAGACCGAGAACAGGCAGACCCTGGAACTGGAACTTGTGAAAAGGGATGGTACACGGTTTTATGCTCGACTGGAAAGCATAGCCGTGCGGGGTGCCGAGGGGGATTTCAACCAGATTCGAACAGCGATAGCTGATATCACTGAGCGCAAGCAAGCGGAGGAGGTGTTACGGGCATCGGAGGAGAAGTACAAAACACTGGCAGAGAGCTCTCCTACCGCCATCTTTATCTACCAGGATGGAGAGTATGTGTTTTTTAATGATGAATTTGCAAGACTCCATGGTTACTCAAAAGAAGAATTACTGGAAAAGGAAGTCTGGGAATTAAATCACCCTGATGAAAAGGAAACTTTAAGACAAATAACGTCAAAAATGCTGGAAGGAAAAGCTGTTTTCGCTCGGCATGCGGTTCGGAGACTTGGAAAGGACGGGAAAACTATATGGTGCGAAATGATGGCAACCCATATCCCATATAAAGGAAGACCTGCTATAATGGGAAACCTTATAAATATCGATGAGCGAAAGAGGATAGAAGCGGAAAAAGAGAAACTGGAAGTGCAGTTACAACAAGCCCAGAAGATGGAAGCGATCGGAACCCTTGCGGGCGGCATTGCCCATGACTTTAACAATCTGCTCATGGGTATCCAGGGAAATGTCTCTTTAATGCTTATGAATATGGATTCCATGCACCCATATTATAAATGGTTAGAGAACATCGAAAAGCAGGTTGAAAGTGGAGCCGCACTCACCTCGCGACTTATGGGATATGCGAGGAAGGGCAAATATGAAGTCAAGCCCGTCAATCTAAACCAAATAGTGAAAGAGACCTCTGAGACATTTGGCAGGACCAAAAAAGAGATTACGATTCACCGGGAGCTTGCCGAAGACTTGTTTGCGATAGAGGCAGACCCGCGACAAATACAGCAGGTGCTTTTGAATCTGTTTATAAATGCTGCAGATGCAATGCCAGGCGGTGGGGATCTTATCTTAAGGACAATGAATACCACACACAAGGATATGAAGGGCAAGCTCTATGAGCCAAAGCCGGGTAATTATGTCCTGTTGACAGTGACCGACACAGGCACTGGTATGGACAAAAAAACCATGGAGAACATCTTTGATCCGTTTTTTACTACCAAAAATATGGGGCGGGGAACAGGTCTTGGTTTGGCCTCAGCCTATGGCATCATAAAGGGCCATGGCGGATATATTGATGTTGAGTCCGAGAAGGGGCACGGGACCACCTTCAGTATTTATCTGCCTGCATCACAAAAAAAGGTACTGAAAGCTGTCAAGACCGCCGAGCGACTCATTAAAGGGACTGAGACGGTCCTGCTGGTAGATGATGAAGAAATGGTCTTGAAAATTGGCCAGGAATTGTTGGAGGCCATGGGCTACACGGTATTAATAGCCAGGGATGGAAAAAAGGCTATCGAAGTTTACAAAAAAAATCAGGATGACATAGACATTGTTGTTTTGGACATGATTATGCCGAACATGGGTGGCGGTGAAACCTATGACCGGATGAAGGAGATCAACCCTGATATAAAAGTCTTGCTTTCAAGTGGTTTCAGCGTTGATGGTGAAGCCACCCAGATATTGGAACGAGGCTGTAACGGTTTTATTCAGAAACCATTCACTATGATAGAGATCTCGACAAAGATAAGGGAGATTCTGGAGGAGGCAAAGCTTTGTCAGACAGGCAAGCATTCTGACGGGCTGAACCCATAAAAAGGAGGTACAGAAATGGCTGCAAAAAAACAGGAACAGGACGCAAAAAAAACCAGAGACAAAAACAAACCCGCTGCAAAGAAAAAGGGCACTGCCGGGAAGAAGCCTAAGGATGCACCCAAGGGCGCTGCCAGGAAAAGGAAGATTGACTTTCCCATCGTGGGCTTAGGCGCGTCCGCCGGTGGACTGGAGGCACTTGAAGCATTCTTTTCTAATATGCCACCTGACAGCAACATTGCATTTGTGGTCATTCAGCATCTAAGTCCCACGCACAAGAGTATTATGGACTCCCTTCTGTCGAAATGTACACGAATGAAGGTCCTGGGGGTGGAAGATGGCACAAAGGTTGAGCCAAACCGCGTGTATCTCAACCCTCCGGATAAGAATGTGGTGATCATAAATGGCAAGCTCCAGTTATTGGATCCTGTAAAAACCGGTGGTATCAATCTGCCCATTGATTGTTTTTTCAGATCTATGGCTGAAGAGCTGGGTGAAAAGGCAATCTGCATTATCCTTTCCGGAACGGCAACGGATGGCACCTTGGGTTTAAAGGCAGTCAAGGGGGGAGGCGGCATTGCCATGGTTCAGGACCCGGATTCGGCCAAGTACGATGGCATGCCCAGAAGTGCGATCTCTACAGGGATTGTAGATTTTATTCTGCCTGGGGGAAGTTTCGTGGGGAAGTTTCGGGGGAAGTTTCGGGACGGGGGGAAGTTTCGGGACGTTCCTTGATAAATTGATATGTCGATTAAATCTTGAGCGAGTACTGGGACGTTTAAGCAATCAATATTTTAAGGAGCGTTCCATACGTCCCATATATACACATATATACATAAAAAACTGATCGTCGATCAATTCTTGTCCCTGAAAGGATAGAAACGCGTAATTTCAACCCGTCCCACTTTTCGTCCCTGATCACTGCCAAAAGCCCGCCATATGGGCTAAACTGTTCATCACAGGTCTCATGTTTCGTTGAAGCATTAATTTTCCGGCCTTTGCGCTGTTCGCTGTAAAATCTTTACTGGAACGATTTTTTCTGCTATTCTTTTTTTATTGTTTTACCATCTGGGAAGGTTTTGAAATTAGTTTTTTTATATTTTGAGGGAAATATGTGTGCATGGGATTTGGGGCAAGAGCGAATTCGCCTGGAAAATACTCTTAATAATACCGACCTGGATTTTAGTGCCACATTTATGACTGTTAATGAGCTGAATTCATTTGCACACTCACATCCTGATAACGTAAGGCTTGAAACAATTTCCACTCTTCAAAAAATTCTTAAGAATTTAAAATACGCTAAACAGACACAATCCATTTTTTTATACAGAGCTGCTGCAAATGCTCTGTCTTCAATACTAGTTAACAATACTGACATTTCTCTATCTTTACCTGCCATATCTGCTCTAAAAAATATTTTAAATACAGGGCTGGATGTAAATCATAGAGCGGCCGCTGAAGCTATGGGCTCACTTCCTCTTTTTATAAAGGGCCCAAAAATAGATGAAGAAAGAGCAGAGTTAACACCAGTAGTAAAATGGGAGGAAATATTAATACGAAACAGCTTTACTCCCAGCCGTCCTCCTATAATGATAGGGAGGAGCTTGGTCTCTGCAATTGATGGTGGCCAGAAACTGATAGTGCTAAAATTAGCTCTCTCAAAAAATCCCATTGGATCCTTAAACAGAGAAGCTAACTGGATGAAATATTTGTCTTCAAATGGGAATCCCTTTTTTGTTGAATTTCGAATTCCTTTTCCATTAAAGATTAATGGGAGCTATTTATTTAGATTAAAAAATATACCTGCTGCTATAAGGCAACAAAATGCAGCATTTAATTACAAAAATAGTTATGCGATCTGCTTTATTGCTCATAATGATTATTTCACCTATCCAAACACACATAAAAAAGAAAGACAACTTGGCAAAGAAAAATTTAGAGAAGTTATATTCAACAATGCATGGCTGCTTGGGAAATT
>JAHIKR010000032.1 GCA_018897415.1 Pseudomonadota bacterium | reverse complement strand
TAGTTTGTGGAATGACAAAGATGCAAAAGCTTTTTTAAATGATTCGTTGCAGTTACGGGTTTATGCGTCCCGGCTGTTAGGAAGCCGGCCTGATTTGGTTTTACACGGCGGAGGCAAAGCTCAAAGGGATTCAATGACTACAATATTTCCATTAAACTGTTTTTCAAGCCACTTTTTTTGTCAATACTTTTTCAAGTATTAGATTTTCAGTGGAAATATTGAAAATGTCAGCCAAAGAATACCTGTCCGCAGCGTCCAGTACCTCCAGCCCAATCATCTTCCCGGATTTGTCAAGGTCAATATTTAATCCTTCCTCTATTTCCACTGTTCGATCCACATATTTTTCCTGCAGCCGAATATACAGGAGTTGTTGAAGAGTTCATCGGAATGATCAAGCAAGGTGACTGTACGAGTTTCATGCTCAGCTATAGGCTGTATTATTCCTATCTCTGTAACTTCAGGACGATCACATACCTGGAGGAGCATATGTCATACTCCCCTAAACTTGTCACTACAAGTATTCTTAATATTCATCAATGTGCCTAACTACTGTTTTAAAATTATCACATATCTGGATATCACTCCAAGTATCCTTTTCTTCTGCATTGCAGAGACGACTACTGCGCTGAAGCGTTGTGCGGACATTGGGGCCTGGATGATGTGGGTGTGCTTCCAGCCGGTTTTGTTCAGAATCCTGAGGTAGTCGTCTATCAGGATTGCCCCTTTGCCGGATTCTTCTGCCGCTGGTTTGCTCTGAAAATCCCGCCAGTCCGCGTTGATGAAAGCAAGCCTTGTCGTCTTTTTGGCATTGAGTCTCAGGAGGGCGAAGAAGGCCTCAAAAAATTCAAGGTATTCTTTCTTCGGCAAGGCGGATATGCTTTTCCTGTCATAGTCGGCGGCCTTTTTGTCAAAGTATGGCGGATCGAAGATGATGAGGTCGGCTTTTTCTTTTGAAGTTACTGGCCAGGACAGCTGTTGGTCTGATGAAAGTGTCCATGTGTAAGGTTCGATTTCGGGGCGTGTCTCCGGCCGGTCTGTCATATCAAATGCCCAGCATCTGCGGCTTAGGGCAAGGCAGGTGTCGGGCGTCACGCCTCCTCCCGCCATGGGGTCAAGGATCAGGTCATTCTGCTTTGAGAAATAGAAGAGGATGTGTGCTATCAGTTGCGCAGGGATGCGCCCCGGCCAGTCATCTCCGAATCTTTTGTCACAATCATTCCATTCCCACTGGTCCCATGTCCTCAGTCCCCAACCAAGTTCCTTGAATCTTTCAAGGTCTTCTTTATCTTTCAGAGCCAGTGACCAGACCATCGGTTCTGTCCAGTTGTGCTTTTCTGCTACCTGTGCAACTGTAAAGCCTCTCTCTAAATCGGCATTTATTAGATTTGGCAATGTTGCCATTTTTAATAAATGGTTATGTATCGATGCCTGATTTACCCCCAATCTCTTTGCAATCCTGTCCTGCGGGATGCCGAGGTGATTCATGCGGAATATCTTGATGTCCATGCCCATCCGGGTTGCAGCTTTGAGGTCTGCTATGTAAGAGTCCACAGTTCGTCTCGCGCGTCCGATGGCCTTTCCGATATCCGCGGAGCTGAGACTGGAGTTTCTGGTGTATGCGCGCCGCGCCGTGTTCCTTGCCTCGTCTTCCGTCAACTGTATCGGGCCGATGGCTTTTTTTGCGGCATATAGTAGCGGGTCATTCCCATCCAGGTTCTTTATGATCGCTTCGGTCTCTGATACCCCGGTTGACTTGTAAGCGCTCCATCTGTGAGCCCCATCAAGCAGGCGGTATCTGCCGGACTTGTCAGGGACGAGCTCCACTTCAACAGGCTCAAATTTGAAGCCGTCTCTGATGTTTTCGGCAAATATGCCGACACGCCTGTGATCGATCCCCTTTCTCGGATAAATATCTTCATCAAGGATAATTGAGGAGATGGGAATTCTGGTTGTTTGTTGCGTCATGGGTTATTTTTAGATCAGCGGCATAAATTGTTGTTCTTTCATAATAACAGCCTCCAATTTATAAAAAATAACAAATGAGACCTTTTCTGTCAATTAATATGATAACTTATCTGTGTGTCCCAACGCCCGCCACCACCAGTGGGCAGGGTGAACGGGCCTTCGCAGGGGAGGCAATTAAATGCAAAGCCTAGCAGGGGGACGCCCATGTAATTATGCGTTTCGGGGTAAGCCTTCCTTTTGAGACCTTTGCATAACCGGTGTTTTAGTCATCGCGAGGAGCAAGTGAGCCCTTTGTTACAGCGATCTTTTTCTCTATCTGATCCAGAACATCTGCAATTGTCACTCTATGCGAAGGAGAAACCTGATCATTTTCATGTTTATGATGCGGATAAGTACTCATATCTCTCCAATGAGGCTTATTGTCCCACCTAACTATTAAATCACCATCATTGTTTTGGCAATGGTATGAGTATTTCTGGTAATCTTTAGTATGCAGCTCTGTAATGTATAAAAGACAGTTTTCCTTGAGAACTGCCTTTATCTTGATGAGTTTGACAGAATCCTCGTCAATAAGTTCAATAACTTCAACATCAAGAACAATGGCTGATTGTCTGAGAGCAGAAATTATTTCATACAAAGCTTGAGATCCTTATATTTTCTATTCCATTCTCTGTACGCTATCAAAAAACCCTCCCATAGTAGCAAATCATCCCATTCCTGAAAGCTTTCATCCCCTTTCTCTGTTTTTTTCTTGAAGGAAGCATAATTAGTCCCGTACTTTGACTCAAACATCTTGATTTTGCTTTTATATAAGTCCTTTTTCCCAAGTGCCTTATCAAGTAGCAACTCTATGATTTCGTTTTTTCCGATGTCAGCAGCAATAGAAGGCGGTATTCTTAGGGTCACCTCACTTTTTTCCATTGCGATTCTCCTGTTATCTTAAGTAGGTTTTTGGGTTGGGTACTTGTAAACTTATTCTAAATAAATCCCATAAATTTTGATTTTTGTCAAACAGCTTTTTGCCCCGAAACTCCGTGCTGTTTAGTGGTGAACTATTACGAATATCGTAGAAATGACAATAAAAAACCGCTTGATAATCTGAGGAATGGGGTGATAAATTAAATTACGAAGATGTCATTGATTCTGTCGGGAGTTTATTTTGGATGAAAATATGAATAGTTTGTGGAATGACAAAGATGCAAAAGCTTTTTTAAATGATTCGTTGCAGTTACGGGTTTATGCGTCCCGGCTGTTAGGAAGCCGGCCTGATTTGGTTTTACACGGCGGAGGCAAAGCTCAAAGGGATTCAATGACTAC